>JAJYAF010000501.1 GCA_021779655.1 Pseudomonadota bacterium | reverse complement strand
GCGCCTCGGGGCTCACCCTGGCCGCGAAATCCGCGAGATCGGCGAATTTCCGGTCCCCCCGCGCCGCCGCGATCTGCGCCATCGCCGCCGCCCCCACGCGCTTGACGGCGCCCAGCGCGTAGCGGATGGCCAGCCCGCCTTCGGCGGTTTTCTCCAGCCCGGCGTCGGCGGTTTTCTCCACCATGAAATCGGCGCCCGAGCTGTTGATGTCCGGCGGCAGCACGGCAATGCCGAGGCGCATGGCGTCCTGCCGCAGGCTGGCCAGCTTATCGGTATTCGACTGGGCGAGGCTCATGCAGGCGGCAAGAAACGCCACCGGGTGGTTGGCGCGCAGATAGGCGGTCTGGTAGGAGACCAGCGCGTAGGCCGCCGCGTGCGATTTGTTGAAGCCGTAATCGGCGAATTTCTCCATCAGTTCGAAGACTTCGACCGCCTTGTCCCGCTCGAACCCTCTGGCCACCGCGCCGTCGATGAAAATCCTGCGCTGCGCGTCCATTTCGGCGCGGATCTTCTTGCCCATCGCCCTTCGCAACAGATCGGCTCCGGCTAGCGAGTAGCCGGCCATGACCTGCGCGATCTGCATCACCTGTTCCTGGTAGACCATGATGCCGTAGGTCTCGGCCAGAATTTCGTCCAGCGCCGGATGCGGCGAGGTCCAGGGCTCGCCCCGCTTGCGGGCGCAGAAGGTGGGGATGTTCGCCATCGGCCCCGGCCGCGCCAGGGCCTGGATCGCCACCAGCTCCTCGAACCGGTCGGGCCGCATCTGCATCAGCGCGCCCCGGAAAAGCTGGGTTTCGAAGGTGAACACGCCGCCGGTATCGCCGCGCGCGATCATTTCATAGGTCGGCTTGTCATCCAGCGGGATTTTCTCAAGATCGAGGTCGATCCCCTGCTCGCGCAGGAACGCGGTTGCCCGGTTGAGAACGGTCAGCGTCGTGAGCCCCAGGAAATCGAACTTCACCAGCCCCGCCTGCTCGACATATTTCATCGAATATTGCGTCACCAGCAGCTCGGAGCGCGGGTCCCGGTAGAGCGGCACCAGCTCCATGAGCGGCCGGTCGCCGATCACCACGCCGGCGGCATGCGTGCTGGCATGGCGATACAGCCCCTCAAGCTGCAAGGCGATTTCCAGAAGCCGCCTCACCCCCTCGTCGCCGTCGCGCATTTCCTGCAATCGCGGCTCGCCGGCGATCGCCTCGGCAAGGGTTGCGGGCTTGGCCGGATTGTGCGGGATGAGTTCGGCGAGCTTGTTCACCTGGCCATAGGGCAGGCCCAGCACGCGGCCGACATCGCGCACCACGGCGCGGGCCTGCAATTTGCCGAAGGTGATGATCTGGGCCACGCGGTCCGCGCCATATTCGCGCGTGACATAGGCGATGACCTCATCGCGCCGCTCCGGGCAGAAATCAATGTCGAAATCGGGCATGGAGACGCGTTCCGGGTTCAGAAACCGCTCGAACAGCAGGCCGAAGCGGATGGGGTCCAGATCGGTGATCTGCAGCGCCCAGGCCACAACCGAGCCGGCGCCCGAGCCACGGCCCGGCCCGACCGGAATGCGGTTTGCCTTCGCCCATTGGATGAAATCGGCAACGATGAGGAAATAACCGGAAAAACCCATTCCGCCGATGACCTCAAGCTCGAAGGCAAGCCGGCTCGCATAAGGCTCCCGCTGCGGCTCGGGCAGGGCCAGTGCGTCCAGCCGGGCGCGCAGGCCTTGCCCGGCCATGCTTTGCAGCGTCTCGGCCTCGTTCATGCCGGGGAGAATTTTCGGGCAGCGCGGCAGCAGCGGCTTGCGGGTCTCCGCCATTGCCGCGCAGCCGCGCGCGATGGCCAGCGTATTGTCGCAGGCCTCGGGCAGATCCGCGAAAATCTCGCGCATCAGCGCCGCCGGCTTGAACCAGTGCTCCGGCGTCAGCCGCCGCCGTTCCGATTCCGCCAGCACCCGGCCCTCGGCGATGCAAAGCAGCGCGTCATGCGCCTCGAACATCTCCGGGCGGGGAAAGAAACATTCATTGGTGGCGACCAGGGGAATCCCAAGCTTATCGGCAAGGTTGATCATTCCGGGCTCGATCGCCTGTTCCAACCGCTCGCCGTGGCGCTGCAACTCCATGGCCATCCGGCCGTCGAAAACCTCCCGCAGCCGGGCGAGCGCGGCTTCGGCCTCGCCCTCCAACCCCTCGGCCAGCAGCCGGCCGATAGGCCCGCGCGGGCCGCCGGTGAGCAGAAACAGCCCTTCCGCCTGATCGAAAAGCGCCTCATGCGTGATTTGCGGCTTCTCTCCGGCGGCGGTCTGAAGAAAGCAGAGCGAGGAGAGTTTTTGCAGATTGGCGAAGCCCCGCGGGGTCTGCGCCAGCAGCACCACCGGATCGGCGGCGTTCCTGTGCCGGAGGGAGAGCTGGCAGCCGATGATCGGCTGCACGCCCTTGGCCACGCAGGCCTGGGAAAATTCCAGCGCCCCGAACAGGTTGGCGGTATCGGCGATCGCCACCGCCGGCATGCCGAGCTCGCGCGCCATCGCCGCGATCTTCTCAACCTTGATCGCGCCTTCCGAGAGCGAATAGGCGGAATGGACGCGAAGATGGACGAATGGCTGCATGACGACTGACTGCATAGGACTGACTGCATACGACTCCGGGCCAGGGCGATCAATTTGCCCCGCCGAGGCGGCGCTGACCAGTTTTTTTCAGAACGGCAACGGCGGATCGTAGACGATGCGCGTGAGATAAAGCCCTTCCGGCGGCGCGGTCGGCCCCGCTGCGGCGCGGTTTCTGGCGGCCAGCACCTCGG
>JAJYAF010000034.1 GCA_021779655.1 Pseudomonadota bacterium | reverse complement strand
GTTGTCAGCGGCGTACGAGGCAGCGCTTCTAAACGCCCGTCCAGAGCTTCCATTTTTGCCGATACAATACGGCGACTATGCTGAATGGCAGCGAACCCGCGATTATCGGGAAGATCTCGAATTCTGGAAAGCGAGACTGCACTCGGCGCCAACCTTGTTGGATCAACCATCGGACAGGCCACGGCCGCGCCAATGCTCGTTCCGCGGGAACCGCCGTGTATTCGAATTCGACCCGCAACTGACGCAAAGATTGCGGGCGTTTTGCCGGCAGCATGAGGTCACGATGTTCATTCTGTTCGCGGCGGCGGTGAACACGGTTTTATTTCGTTATTCCGGACAGGATGACATTCTTTTAGGCGTGCCTGTCGCGGACCGGGATATGCCGGAATTGCCGCCGCTCATCGGTTTTCTTCTTGGTACCCATGTTTTACGCACGAAACTCGAAGCAAGCTGCACGTTTAGGGAATTGCTTCTGCGCGTGCGGCAAGCGGTGGTCGATCTATACGCGCATCGCGCACCGCCGTTCGATCAGGTCGTTGCCGCGCTCCAGCCGGAACGGGATCTGAGCCATTCGCCGGTTTTTCAGGTGATGCTCAATTGGCGTGATCGCGACGATCAGCCGCATTTCATCGGATTTCCCGGAATGGTCTGCGAGTCGCTGCTTGCCCATGCCCAAACCTCCAAATTCGACTTGACGATTGTTTTGACGGACGCGACGGAAAGAATTTTTGCGGACCTGGAATACAGCACGGATTTGTTCGACGAAGCGCGGATGGAGCGCCTGATAGGACATCTTCACGTACTCTTGGAAGCGGCGATCGACGACGCCGACCAGAGACTAGCCGAACTGCCGTTGCTGACGGCGGAAGAACGGCAGCGGTTGCTTGCGGAGTGGACCGAGGACGAGGAAGATGAAGTCTATTCATAGCTTGTTCGAGCGCCAGGCTGCGCTGACACCGGATGCGGTCGCGCTGGTTTTCGGCCCGGAGCAGTTGAGCTACCGCGAACTTGATCAGCGTGCCGACACGCTGGCCAAGATAATTGTCGCGCAAGGGGTGCGTCCAGGCGGGCTGATAGCCCTGTTCCTCGACCGTTCATTCGAAATGGTCATCGGCATGTTGGCGGTGATGAAGGCCGGGTGCGCGTATATTCCGCTCGATCCGGTTCTGCTTCCCGAGAAACGGATCGAATACATGCTCGCCGATGCCAAGCCTGCGGTTGTGCTGACGCGCAGCGATTTGCACGCGAGGCTGCCGGCGTGCGCTGCGCTGACCGTTATGCTGGATGAAAACCCGGTCGCTTGCGCGCCGCCGGAGCCTATTCATCTTCCCGAGACGGATGCCGATGATCTCGCCTATGTGATCTACACTTCGGGTTCCACCGGACAGCCAAAGGGCGTTCAGATTAGCCACGGAGCGGTTACGAACATGCTGGGGTCGATGCTGCGGCGCCCAGGCCTTGCCGCATCCGACCGGATGCTGGCCCTTACGACCATGGCGTTCGATATCTCGGTATTGGAAATCTTTTTGCCGCTCATTTCCGGCGCCTGTACCATCATCGCGCCGAGCGATGCAGCCCGCGACGGCGCGGCGCTGATGAACCTTATCGAAAGCTCCGGCATTACGATCATTCAGGCCACACCTGCCACGTTGCAGATGCTGATCGATGCCGGCTGGAAAGGCCGCGACGATTTGAAGATTCTTTGCGGGGGCGAGGCGTGGGGCGCGGGCCTTGCCGCCCAGCTTCTTGAGCGTTGCGGGTCGTTGTGGAATATGTACGGTCCGACGGAGACGACCGTCTGGTCGGCGGTTTCCAAAGTGGAGCCAGGTCGTCCCGTGGTTGTCGGCAAACCGATCGCGAATACCCGATTCTACGTTCTTGACGGCAGGATGCAGCTGGTTCCCTTCGGAGTTCCCGGCGAACTTTATATTGGCGGCGCGGGGTTGGCGCGCGGTTACCTCAACCGGCCCCAACTGACCGCCGAGCGCTTCGTCATTGATTCGTTTGCAGGGAGAGGCCTGCTGTATCGTACCGGGGACCTGGTGAAGCGGGCGGAGAATGGCACGCTCGAGTTTCTCAACCGGGTGGATCATCAGGTGAAGATTCGCGGCCATCGCATCGAGCTTGGCGAGATTGAAAGCGTTTTAGCGTCTCACCCCGACATCGATCAATGTGTCGCCATCGCCTTTGCCGCCTCGGACGGCATGCAGAACCTCGCGGCCTATTTCATTCCGCGGAACAACGCCTCGCTTGCCGACTCGACCCTTCGACAGTTTCTAGCGCAACAACTGCCATTTTACATGGTCCCCGCCGCGTTTATCGCCATGCAGGCATTTCCGCTCACACCAAGCGGCAAGATCGACCGCAAGGCGCTGCCGCCTCCGGGACGGCCGATGCCCGAATCCGGAGCAGGGGCGGTGGCACCCGTGACGGCGGTCGAGAAACGCCTGGCACAGATTTGGCGCGAGATGCTCGAAATCGATCAGGTCGGGACAACGGATAATTTCTTCGCGCTCGGCGGCCATTCGCTGCTTGCGCTAAGAACCATCAACGAAATCAATAAATCCATGAACGCGCGTCTGAATGTACCGGATTTTTTCTTGAATCCGACCATCGAGGGGCTTGCAGCGACGCTCGCCCAACAATTCGAGACCGGAAGCGGGACGAGGATAATCTCGCTACAGCGGGGAAAAATCGGGGTGCCGATCTATTTCATGGGCGCCCGACCCGACGAATACCGGCTCGCCCAGCTTGTCGGCAAGGATCGGTCGGTCTTTTTAATCGATGCCCTGATTCCCGGCGGATGGATCGAGGCTGCCGCGCTGGACGATAAGAAAAGACTGCCTACCATCAGCCAACTCGGCGAGATATATGGGCGGGCGCTGATCGCGCATTGCGGCGCTTCCCCCTGCGTCGTCGTCGGCTATTCCCTGGGCGGCAAGATCGCGTTCGAAGCCGCCCAAACGCTGCGGCAGGCAGGCGGTGAAGCTATTTTCGTGCTTTTGATCGACGCCCGTGCTTTCGCCTGGAACGGTGCGCGGAAACTGGCGACGCTCTGGCATACCGGCCACCTGGTCTTGCGGCGCGCATTCGCGGAATCCGAAAATGTCGGTGCCCTGCTCTATCGCCTGCGTGAAATCGCGAAAAACTCCTGGCGCTTTTTGCGCTGGCAGATCGGCGCTTTCCCGACAGCCTTAAGGTATCGCCTGGACATTCTGCGCCATCGCCGCCACGGCGTGGCAGAAGCCACCACGAACGCGCAAGCGCCTTCGGGCTATCTCGACTCCGAAGGCCGGCCGATCGGAATGTGGATCGTCTATCGTCTCGCGCACCTGCTCGGACAGCGTTGGCGGCCCAAACCGCTGGCGACCAGAGGTGCGCTCATTAGGGCGCGCAGCGATGTCGACATGCTTCCAGGCTACGATCGCGCTCACGGCTGGGGAGCATTGTTCACCAAGGGCTTCGAGATCATACAATCAGAAGGCGATCATCTTTCCATTCTGACGGAGGACCATGCGGAAACCCTTCGGGAACAGATGAACGCCTTGCTGGATCGTTACGGAGTGGAACAACCCGCGAGAAATGCGCAGGGGAGCACGGGAGCGAGCGCGCCGCGCCGCGCCGGCGCTGTTTCTTTCCCGCAGCGGGATGTCGCCGATCCCTGGCTTTCCCCCGCAGGGCATTCCTGATCCATGTCGGCACTCGGGCGCCTTGCGCGCATGCCCGGCTTCGCTGAACCGGGGCATGCCGAATCTTCTTACGGCGGTTCGTCTGATCAGCAACGCGAGCGTATCGTCCTCTACGACACGACGCTGCGTGACGGCGCGCAAACGCATGGCGTGGAATTCTCCACCCTCGATAAGCAGATCATCGCGGCGGAACTGGATCGCCTCGGCGTTGATTACATAGAGGGCGGCTGGCCGGGTGCCAACCCCACCGACGATGCCTTCTTTTCCAACCCGCCGCCGTTACACCGTGCCAAGCTCTGCGCCTTTGGAACCACCCGCAGGCCGGGGCGCAGTGCATCCAACGATCCGAGTCTGAGCGCGGTGCTGGGCGCCGGCACCGAGGCGGTGTGTCTGGTGGGCAAAGCCTCCGATCTCGCCGCCGAAATCGCGCTGGGCGTCGGCCCGGAGGAAAATCTCGACCTTATCGTCAGCAGCGTGGAAGAAGCGGCCCGGCATTGCGCCGAAGTGCTTTTCGACGCCGAGCATTTCTTCGATGGCTATCTGCGTAATCCGGAATACGCGTTGCGCTGCCTGCGTCGGGCGCGGGAGGCGGGCGCCTCCTGGCTCGTGCTCTGCGACACCAATGGCGGTACGCTGCCGGAGCAGATCGCCGCGATCGTTGGCCGGGTGGTGGCGTTGTTGCCGGAGGCGGCCATTGGTATCCATCTGCACAACGACACGGAGACGGCGGTGGCCGGCAGTCTTGCCGCGATCGCCGCTGGGGCGCGGATGATCCAGGGCACGCTCAACGGGTTGGGAGAACGCTGCGGGAACGCGAACTTCACGGCGCTGATCCCGACATTGGCGCTAAAACTTCGCTACCGGACGGGGGTGGACGAAAACGGGTTGCGGCGGTTGACGGAAGTGAGCCGGATGCTCGACGAAAGACTGAATCGGACACCGAATCCGCAGGCCGCCTATGTGGGCAAAAACGCTTTCACCCACAAAGCCGGGCTGCATGCGGCAGCCATGCTGCGTGACACCACCAGCTACGAGCATGTCGCACCCGAACGTTTGGGCAATGGCCGGCGGATTATCGTTTCGAACCAGGCTGGACGGGCCAATCTGCTGGACGGTTTGCGGCAGCTCGACCTTGCGTTACGGCCGGATGATCCACGAATCACCACACTGGTTGAGACCGTCAAGCGTCGGGAATTCGAAGGCTGGGGTTTCGACATGGCGCCGGCTAGCTTCGAACTGCTCGCGCACGAAGTCTTGAACGAAGCGCCGCCGCCGTTTCGGGTGATCTCCGTCCGGGCAAGCGAATCCTCGGCCTGGTCCGCCGATACCGGTCCGACGGCGCTTTGCGATGTCGCCGTCGAGATCGAGACGGGAGGACAGCGGCGGTCCGCGCGGCGCGAAAGCCCGGACATGCTGGTTTGCATCATCGAAGTGTTCCGCGACCTGCTCCTGCCGAGCTTTCCCGTTTTGACCGGGATGCGCATCATCGGCTCTGAATGCCGCAGTTTTATCAGGCAGACGGGCGCGAAGCCGGTTACGCGCTTTATCGTTTTCAGCGAGGATGCGGCCTTGCCGCTCCCCGCCTGGCGCACCATGGGCGTCTCGGAGAAGCGCATCGATGCTCTGTTCATGGCCCTCCGGGACGCCTTTGTGATTCGCCTGCTACGCGCGACCGGCGAACAAGCGAACGGCCATGCAGCGGCGTTTTGAGCGTTCCGGACTCGTCCGGCGCGGGGTTGTCGTAAAGGCTTTGATTTCGCGCGCGGCCGCCCCGCCAACCCCGCGCGCATACCAATCCGCGTTTTCGCGGATTGGTATTATAGGGCTGCCTCGATCAAGCGGGGGCCGCGTGACTTTACCGCATCGGCGAATTGCGCGGCGAACGCCTCGGCGGTTGTCGCACGGCTGGCGCTCACCCCCATGCCTTCGGCAATACGCACGAAATTCAGCTCCGGGTTGCCGAGATCGAGCATCCTGAGCGCCCGCTCGCCGCCGTTGGCCCCTACCCGCGCGAGTTCGACGTTCAGAATGGCATAGCTGCGATTGGCGAACACCACCGTCACGACATCGAGATTTTCGCGCGCCATGGTCCACAGCGCGCTGATCGTGTACATGCTGCCGCCGTCCCCGTGCAGGCAAATCACCTTCGATTCCGGCCGGGCCAAGGCCGCGCCCACCGCCACCGGCAGGCCCCAGCCGATCGAGCCACCGGTGAGCGCAAGGTAGTCATGGGGGGCGGCATTGCCGGTAATGCCGTAGGGGGCGGCCCCGTTGGTCGCGGCTTCATCCACCAGGACGGCGTTTTCCGGCATGTGGCGCGCAATGGCCATGCCCGCCGCCACCTGGTTCATGGCGCCGGTGGGATTATCGGGCACGCGCCGCGCCGCGCGCCGGGCAGGTTCCGGCGCGGCGCTCACCGCATCGGCCAGCACGGCGAGTGCCCCGGGACCATCCTCGTGCGGCTGCGCCAGGTACAGGATCCGGCAGGTTTCCGGCGTGCACCAGCTTGGCTTGCCCGGATAGGCGAAGAACGAGACGGGCGGCTGCGCGCCGCACAGCGCCAGCACATCGAACCCCGCCAGAAATTCGGTGATCTGCTCGGCGAAATAGGGAATGCGCTCCACCTCCACGCGCCCGGCGCCCCGCGCCAGCCTGGGCACGAAAGTATCGCACAGGAGCCTGGCGCCGGTTTTTTCCGCAACCCGCCCGGCCGCATCCAGCCCGGCGGACAGCAGCGACGGCCCACGCAGCAAAATCGCCGGCTTGCGCGCGCCGCGCAGGACCTGCGCCACGCGATCGACCGTTTCGCCGGCCACCGGGGCGGGCGCCAGCACCGGCAGGCTGCCCGCCGGCCCGTCCGCCTCGCCCCAGGCGGTATCCGCCGGGAGGATGAGGCTCGCGATCTGTCCCGGCGCGTGCCGCGCGGCCTGCACCGCGCGCGCCGCGTCGGCGCCCACGCATTTCGCGGACGTGCCGGTATGCACCCAGTGCGAGCAGGTGCGCGCCAGCGCCGCGACATCCGAAGTCAGCGGCGCGTCATACTGCACGTGATGGCGCGCGTGATCGCCGATGATGTTGACGATCGGGGTGGAAGCGCGCCGCGCATTGTGCAGGTTCGCCCAGGCGTTGCCGAGACCGGGGCCGAGATGCAGCAGCGTTGCCGCCGGCTTGCCGGCGATACGGCCGTAGCCGTCGGCGGCGCCGCTCACCACGCCCTCGAACAGGCATAGAACCGGCCGGATCTCCGGCACGCGATCCAGCGTCGCCACGAAATGCATCTCGCTGGTGCCGGGATTGGCGAAACACGTCGTCACGCCCGACGCGACAAGCGTACGCACGAGGGTTTCCGCGCCATTCATGCCGATCTACCTTATCATGCCCGGAGTTATGTTTCCGGGGTTATGTTTCCGGGGTTATTCTTCCCGAAGCTATCATCCCCGGCGTTATCATGCCAGGATTTTACCGGGATTGAGCTGCCCCAGCGGATCGAGCGCATGCTTGATGGCGCGCATCACCGCGATTTCGGTTTCGCCGCGGGAGTACGGCAGATGCGCCCGTTTTTGCAGGCCAATTCCATGCTCGGCCGAAATCGAGCCCTCGATCGCGGCCAGCGGCCGATAGACGATCTCCTCCACCGCCTCCCGCGCGCCGCCATCGCCCACGCCTGCCACCAGATGTAAATTGCCGTCGCCCAGATGGCCGAACACCACGAGCCGTGCCGCAGGCCATTTCGTCAGCAGGGCGGCGCGTATGCCGGCCACGTAGGATTCCATGGCGCGAATCGGCAGGCTCACATCGAAGGTGAATGCCGGGCGAAGCCGCGCCAGCTGCGCGACATCGTCGCGCAGCGCCCAGAAGCGTTTCGATTCGGCCTGGCTTTTGGCGATGACCGCATCCAGCACCAGGCCATCTTCCAGCGCGCCGGCCAGCACGCGCTCGAACCGGGCCGCATCCTCGGCCTCGTCGGCGCCCAGCGCCTCCATTAGCACGTAGTAGGAATAGCCTTGGCGCAGCACCGGCTGGCCCTTCGCCGGCGGGCTCGTCACCAGTTCGTAGAATTCCGGCCACATCACTTCGAAAGCGGAAAGCGCGCCGGCCAGCCCCGCCTCGGCGCGCCGCAGCAGCGCCGGCAGGCTGGCGAAATCGGCAACCGCCAGCAGCGCGGCGCATTGGCTGGCCGGATGCGGCCGCAGCCGCAGCGCGGCGCGCGTGACGATGCCAAGCGTGCCTTCCGAGCCGCAGAAAATCTGCTTCAGATCATAGCCGGTGTTGTTCTTGATCAGCGGCCGCATCGCCGAGACCACGCGGCCATCGGCCAGCACCGCTTCGACGCCTAGCAGCATCTCGCGCGTCATGCCGTAGCGAAGCACGCGGTTGCCGCCGGCATTGGTGGAAATCACGCCGCCGATGGTGGCCGTGCCGCGCGCGCCGAGATCAAGCGGCAGGAACAGGCCCTGCGCCTGTGCCGCGTCGGCCGCTTTTTCCAGCACGCAACCGGCCTGGACGATCATGGTGGCGGCCTGTGGGTCGATCGCCTCGATGGCGGCCATGCGCTCCAGCGAGAGCGCCAGCATGCCATCGGCATAGGCGCCCTCCACAAGCCCGGTTTTGCCGCCCCAGGCGCAGACCGGCACTCGGTGCCGCGCCGCGATGGAGAGCGCGGCCGAGACCTCCCCGGTGGAGGCGGGCCGCAGCACGGCGATCGGCTCGCCAAGCGGCTCCCAGGGCGTGGACCCCTTTTCCGAGGCGGCGGCACCGGTCAGCACGCCGGCCGGCCCCAACGCGCTCCGCAGAGCGGCGACCAGCGTCTCATGAATGTAAGCCATTCGCTCCTCCCGCTTTTTCAAGCGCCGGGAGTATAGCGGGGCGCGAGCACGAGGGAAACCAGAACAGGGACCAGGGCGGGCGGCCACGATCAGCAACCGCCGGCGATATTTCTCGGAATTGCCTGTTTGCGAACCAAACGCTATCCTGCATCGCCATGACGCCGCGAGCCGCAAGGCGGACTCTTCCCTGCAAGCACCAGCATCCCGCTACCCTGTTGCGGGTGGCCCCGGAATGAGCCAATGAGCCGCAACCTGCGCGTGGACGGCGCGCGGTTGTGGGACAGCGTAATGGAGACGGTGAAGATCGGCGCCACGCCGAAAGGCGGCATCAAGCGCCTGACGCTGACCGATCTGGACGCGCAGGTGCGGCACTGGTTCGTCGCCGCCTGCGAGCGAGCGGGGTGCACGGTTCGTTTCGATGACATGGGAAATATCTTCGCCCGCCGCCCCGGACAGGATAATTCGCTGCCGCCGATCGCCATCGGCAGCCATCTTGACACACAGCCCACCGGCGGAAAGTTCGATGGCGTCATCGGCGTGCTCGCCGGACTTGAAGTGCTGCGCACCCTCAACGATGCTGGAATCGCGACTCGCGTGCCCATCGAGGTGATCGACTGGACAAATGAGGAAGGATCGCGCTTCGCCCCCGCCATGCTTGCCTCCGGCGTGTTCGCGGGCGTGTTCACCCGCGAGTACGCCTATGGGCGCGAGGACCGGGACGGGCTGAAATTCGGCGACGAGCTGCGCCGCATCGGTTTTCAGGGTGAGGAGGCCTGCGGCGCGCATCCGCTCTCCGCCCATTTCGAACTGCATATCGAGCAGGGACCGATTTTGGAGGATGAGGGTAAAGCCATCGGTATCGTTACCGGCGTGCAGGGCATGCGCTGGTACGAGGCCACGGTGACGGGCATGGACTGCCATGCCGGCTCCACGCCCATGCGTCTGCGCCGGGACGCGCTGGCCGCCACGGCGCGGATGATCCAGGCGGTTCAGGCAACCGCGCTTGCCCATCCGCCGGAGGCGGTCGCCACGGTCGGACTGATCGAGGCGCGCCCCAACAGCCGCAATGTCATTCCGGGCGAGGTGTTTTTTACCGTCGATCTGCGCCACCCGCGGGATGCGGTGGTGGCGCGGATGGAGGCCGAACTGCGCGCGGCGCTCGGCGCCATCGCGGCGGAGGGCGGCGTTGTTTTGAATTTCGAACGCTTCTGGGATTCGCCCGCGGTTCATTTCGACCCGGACTGCATCGCCGCCGTGGAGCGGGCGGCGGCGGCGCTCGGGCATCCCGCGCGGCGCATCGTCGCCGGGGCCGGGCATGATTCCGCCTATATCGCCCGCGTCGCGCCGACCACGATGATCTTCATTCCCTGTGAGAAAGGCATCAGCCATAACGAGATGGAAAGGACCGAGCCGGGGCAGCTGACCGCCGGCGCGGACGTGCTGTTGCAGGCCGTGCTGGATACCGATGCGCGGCTTCGAAAAAAGCCGGAAACCAACTGATACCAATCCGTGAAAACGCGGATTGGTATGCGCGCGGGGTTGGCGGGGCGGCCGCGCGCGAAATCAAAGCCTTATCCAGCCCGCCACCTGTCTGGAAGAGTCAATCAACTGGCGGGCTGGTATGACGCGTTCGTTCGTCTGGCTCGGGCTTCAGCCGACGCAGGCGGCGAGACGAATTTTCATGAGGGGTGGGACGCGGCCCTGGCCAGGGGCCGCGATGATCCCGGTTGTGTTCAATACAGGTCGCGTATGCGGCCGCCCACCAGCCCGGCCACGGCGGCGATGAAGGCTCCGATCAACCCGGCGAAGAAAGTGTAGAGCGCCGCGCCGGACGCGCTTTTGCGCGCCTCGTCGGCCAGTTGCTTGACCTTGGCCAGGCTCGCCTGCTCCTCGCCGATCACCTCGTCCACACGCGCCGCCGCCGCCGAAGGGTCGAGCCCGGTAGCGGCCGACACGAGCGTGGCGAGATAGGATTTGTCGTCATCCGAAACCTGGCCTGTCACCGCGCTCCGCGCCAGGATAACCGTCGCGTCCTGGCGCATCTGCTGCGGCGTCGCGCCGGGAAGCGATACGCCGAGCGCCGTCCCGCCCGGGGCGGGCTTGAACAGCTCCGTCACGTAGTAGCTGTTGGCGGCGTCCGTTTTCCCAGCCGCGCCGACGGCCGTGCCCGCCGCGTTCACCGCGCCCATCCCGGCCAGCGCCAGGGCGCCGAAGGTGAGCAGCAACGCCACGCTCCAGGCCATCAACCCATGGGCGGTATCGCGGAACGTGACCTCGTCCGTATGCACGCCCACCCATTTGGTCCGCAGCCGCCCGGCGAGAAATCCGCCGAAGAACGACGCCACCCATTGCACGATGATGAGCCAGATCGCGGCCAGTACGGTAAAGCCCATGGGCGAGGCGCCGTGGCCCGCCCAGGGCGAGATGACCGCGAGCCCCAGCCCGGCGCCCAGGATTGTGAGCAGCAGGGCAATGGCGGCCGCCGCTACCCCGCCCGCGAAGATCGCCCCCCAGGAAACGGCGGATTGCGACGCGCCATCCCCGGCCAGCGCCGTGGGGTTAGGCGCCGTGGCAGCCAGATAATCGCTCATCCGGGCTTCTCCTCAATGCCAGAACAGAAGAAGAATGATGATGATTGGCAGCGGCACGCCCAACAGCCAAAGCAGAATATATGGCATTCCACCCCCCCTTGAATTGATTTCATGACGAGACGGATCTTGGGGACGGGGCATGTCCTTCAAGCCGTGCGGAGAAAAATAACCGCAATCACATCATTCGGTTAACTTTCGGGATTCGCCTGCCGACGGACCGTTGTCTGCGATGACGGCCCGGCGCCGCGGGTGCGCAGCCGGGTGCTCAGCGGGGCGGGGCGTGAAGCAATGCTTCCAGCACATGACGCTGGACCTTGCCGCTGGTGGATCGGGGAAACGCCTCGAAGCCGAGGAAACGGATCTCGCGCGGGCGCTTGTATCCGGCGAGTTGCGCCCGGCAGAGGATCAGCAACTCTTCCGCCGAGACGCCCGGCGCCGTTACGGCGACGAAGGCAACAGGCGCCTCGCCCCATTTGGCGTCGGGCGCGCGCACCACGGCGGCCTCGGCAACACCGGGATGGCTGAGCAGAACGCGCTCGATCTCGGCGGGATAGACATTCTCGCCGCCGGTCTTGATCATGTATTTGATGCGGTCCACGAAATCGATCCGGCCGTCGGCAAGCCGACGGAACACGTCGCCCATATGGAACATGCCGCCCCGGAAATCGCGCGCGTTGGTCTCCTCCGCGTTCCAGTAG
>JAJYAF010000500.1 GCA_021779655.1 Pseudomonadota bacterium | reverse complement strand
CCTATCATGCCTCGGCTTCATGCCGAAGACCGGTATGAGGATCTCGCCGGACAGGCGATCATGAACGCGCCGACCTTCACCTTGCGTGGGGGTACGAATGAGGTGCTACGCGGCATCGTCGCACGGGGGCTTGGCATACGATGACAGACAATACGGTTGCATTGCTGCGCGATTCGGTCGCGCGTTTACTGGCCGAGACCGTGACACCGGCACGGACGATGGAGGCGGAAAAGCCCGGAATCGATGCGGCGTTGTGGGAAAAGTTCAAGGATCTCGGCATTCTCGGGGCGGAACTCGGCATCGGGCTGGATGCCAAGCTGGCGGTGCTTCAGGAAATAGGCAGGGCAGCGGCATTGGTACCCTACGCCGAATCGGAAATTCTCGGGCGCTGGCTGGAAGACGCGGCGAAACTGCCGGTCGAGGCCGGGCGTCTCGCGGTGCTGACCGATGAAGTGGCGGGCAGGCCGGCGCCGGATGGCACTTTTCTGGAGTTGCGGGGCCGCGTTGTTCCCTGGGGCCGCCACGCCCATTCCATACTCGCTTTGTGCCGCTTGCCCTCAGGCTATCATGTCGCGCGGCTCGCACCCGATTCCCTGCGTTTGCGCCATGACGCGAATATGGCCCGGGAGCCGCGCGATATCATCACGGCCGAACAATACGTCCTTCCCGCCGGCGAACTGCACCCTGTCCCGTCCGGCATCACGGGTGCGGAGCTGCGTGGATTGGGCGCGCTTTGCAAGACCGCGGCAATGCTTGGCGCGCTTGACGCCGCGACCGAACTGGCCTTGCGCTACGCCCAGGACCGCAAGCAATTCGGCAAGCCGATTTCCGCCTACCAGGTCATTCAATCCTATTTGGCCGAGATGGCCGCCGAAGTTTGCGCCGCCGCGGTCGCGTATGATCTTGCCGTGACCGGCGCCATGGCCGGAAGCTGGGGGGATACGGCCATCGCCAAGATCAGGGCCGGGCAGGCCGCGCGCGTCGTCACGCGGCTCGCCCATCAGGTCCACGGCGCCATAGGGATGACGCATGAATATTCGCTCCACGTCTGGACCCGCCGGCTGTGGTCCTGGCGGGAGGAATGCGGCACCGACGCGCAATGGGCGCGCGTGGCCGGGAGGGCCGCGATCTCCGCCGGCGATGCGGGTTTCTGGCCGATGATGACCGGCGAAACCTTGACCCTGGGCGAGATGGCAATGACAGCATGACGACCGCCGGACAGCTCGCCGCGCTGCCGCCCGGCGCGCTGGATGGCGTGCGTGTCGTGGACATGACCACGATGCTGTTCGGCCCTTATTGCACGATGTGGCTGGGCGACATGGGCGCCGATGTCATCAAGGTGGAGGGTCTGGAGGGCGATAACACCCGCAATATCGGGCCTGCCCGGCATCCCGATATGGCCGGTGTCTTCCTGGGCGCGAACCGGAACAAGCGAAGTGTCGCCCTGGATGCGAAAACGCCGGAAGGCCGGGCTGTTCTGACCGCGTTGATCGCCTCGGCGGATATTTTCGTGACCAATGTCCGTCCGAACGCGGTGCGCCGCTTGGGGCTCGACTATGAATCGGTTCGCGGCAACAACCGCAAGCTCGTCTATGTCAAGGCCGTCGGCTATGGCCAGGACGGCCCCTACGCGGCCTATCCGGCGTTCGACGATACGATCCAAGCGATGAGCGGCTGCGCGGCGCTGCAGGCGGAATTCGCGGGCGTGCCGCAATACGTCGCCTCCGCGATGGCCGATAAGACCAGCGGCGCGGTGCTGGCCCTTGCCGTCGTCGCCGCGCTGCGGCACGCGGAGCGGACCGGTCAGGGCCAGGAAATCGAACTGCCGATGTTCGAGACGATGGTGTCGTTCAACCTGGTTGAGCATCTTTATGGCTGCTCGTTCGCGCCGCCGCTGGGCGAGGCCCGCTATCCCCGGGTCGTCTCGCGGTTCCGCCGCCCTTACCAGACGCGGGACGGGTATATTGCCGTTCTTCCTTACAACGATGCCCAATGGACCCGGTTTTTCGAAACCATCGGGCGTCCGGACCTGATGCGGGAACCGCGTTTCGCCTCGGTGGGTGAGCGCACGCGCAATATCGATGCGCTTTATGAATTGCTGGCCAAGGAAATGACGACCCGCACATCGGCGGAATGGCTGGAGGCGCTTCGCCAGGCGGATGTTCCCGCCGTACCGGTCAAATCCCTTCCGGAGCTGGTGAAGGACGATCCGCATCTCCACCAGACCGGCTTTTTCCAGGAGGTGGAGCACCCGACCGAGGGGCGCGTGGTGATGACAGCGCCGCCGGCCCGCATGCCCGCCTCGCCGCTCGGCCTGCGGCGGCATGCTCCAGGGCTGGGGGAGCATACCGTCGACATTCTCCGCGAATTAGGCCATTCGCAGACCGAAATCGATCGCCTGCTTAAAAGCGGAGCCTTTAAAGCCCCGCAATAGGCTGTGGCTGAGGATTTGCTGGAACGGTCAAGCAAGCCGCGCCACCCGCGCCTCACCGGGCCGCGCTTCCGCCGAGACCCGCCCGCCCCACCATTCCCATCGAAGCTTCGGGCAGAGACGGGAACTCGGTTTATACCGATTTCCGCAACGACCCGGCCGCGACGCGGTACCGTGCCCTTGCTCATGCAGGCGGCCAGCGCCGCGACACTAATAACGATCTCGCAACGGATTATACCAATCCGCGCAAACGCGGATTGGTATGCGCGCGGGGTTGGCGGGGCGGCCGCGCGCGAAATCAAAGCCTTATGCCAGCCCGCCACCTGTCTGGAAGAGTCAATTAATTGGCGGGCTGGTATTAGGGC
>JAJYAF010000499.1 GCA_021779655.1 Pseudomonadota bacterium | reverse complement strand
CGATTTCGGGTTTGGTCATGGCGTAAACTCCCGCATTCCCCCATATAGGCAAAGTGCCCGACGATACCGCGAAATTTCTTCGATCCGTGTTTGACGCCGCGGTTGCCGCGGCTTCTCCGGCAGCGGTGCTGAACCGGCATTTGCCGGAGCCCGCGAAGGGACGCAACGTGGTGGTGGGGGGCGGCAAGGCGGCCGCCGCGATGGCGGCGGCATTGGAGGCCGCCTGGCCGGATGTGCCGCTCGAAGGCGTGGTTGTCACCCGCTACGGCCACGCCGTGCCCACGCGCCGGATCAAGGTCATGGAAGCCGCGCACCCCGTGCCGGATGTCGCCAGCGAAGCCGGAGCCCGCGCGGTAATGCGGGCGGTTTCCGGGTTGACGGAAGCCGATCAGGTTATCGCCCTGATCTCGGGCGGCGCATCGTCCCTGCTCGCGCTGCCGGTATCGGGTCTGACCCTTGCGGACAAGCAGTTCATGACGAAAGCCCTGCTTGCCTCCGGCGCGCCGATCAGCACGATAAACCGTATCCGCAAGGCGCTTTCGGGCATCAAGGGCGGCAAGCTCGCGCTCGCCTGCCTGCCGGCCAGGCTTGTGACCCTTGCGATCTCCGACGTCCCGGGCGATGATCCGGCAACCATCGGTTCCGGCCCCAGCTGGATCGAGGGGGCGGACTACCGGATCATCGCAAGCCCCGCGCTGGCATTGCGGGCAGCGGCCGTGCGGGCCGGCGAGTACGGGGTAAAGGCCGAGATTCTGGGCGATGCGCTAGAGGGTGAGGCGGCAATGCTCGGCCGCGAGATGGCGGAGAAGGCATTGCAGACAAGCGCGCCGAAATTACTGCTCTCCGGCGGAGAAACCACCGTGACGATCGGCGATGGCAAAGCCGGACGCGGCGGACGCAACATGGAATTCCTGCTGAGCCTTGCCCTCGCGCTTGACGGCGCGGCGAACATTTATGCCCTTGCCGGCGATTCCGACGGGATAGACGGCAACGTGGAAGCGGCCGGAGCGCTGGTCACGCCGGATACGCTTGCGCGCGCGAGAAAGGCCGGCCTTGATCCGGCCAGGCTCCTGGAAGCGCATGACAGCTTCGCGCTGTTTGAAAAATTGGGCGATCTGCTGATCACCGGTCCTACCTTCACCAATGTCAACGACATCCGTGCCATCCTTATTGCCTGAGAACGCATGCCCGATCGTGTACGCCGCCGCCGCCGGACGAAAATCATCGCGACCCTCGGTCCCGCCAGTTCCACCCCGGAGATGCTTGCCGCGTTGTTTCAGGCCGGCGCGGATGTCTTCCGGCTGAATTTCTCGCACGGGACGCATGAGGAGCATGCCGCCCGTATCGACATGATCCGCGCGCTGGAGAAGAGGTTCAGCCGGCCGGTTGGCATTCTTGCGGACGTGCAGGGGCCGAAACTGCGGGTCGGGCAGTTCCAGTCCGGCCGCGTGCAGTTGCAGGCGGGCCAGCAATTCACGCTCGACCTCAGCCCGGCCCCTGGCGATACCCGCCGGGTCTGCCTGCCGCATCCGGAAATTCTGGAGGCGGCCGATATCGGTACCACATTGCTGCTGGACGACGGCAAGCTGCGCCTGCGCGTCATCCGCAAGCGCGGCGACCATCTGCTCACGGAAGTGGTCAACGGCGGTGTGCTGTCCGACCGCAAGGGCGTGAACGTCCCCGATGTCGTGCTCGGCATTCCGGCGCTGACGAACAAGGATCTGGACGATCTCGCCTTCGTGCTGCCCTTGGGGATCGACTATATCGGGCTTTCCTTCGTGCAGCGGCCGGAGGATGTGGCGCAGGCAAAAACCGTGGCGGCCGGCCGCGCGCTGGTGATGACCAAGCTTGAGAAGCCGCAGGCTTTGGAAAACCTGGATGCCGTCCTGGACTTCTCCGACGCCGTGATGGTCGCGCGCGGCGACCTTGGTGTCGAGCTGCCGCCGGAAGACGTTCCGATCGCGCAAAAGCGCATCATCCGGGCCGCCCAGCAGCGTGGCATTCCGGTCGTCGTGGCAACGCAAATGCTGGAAAGCATGATCACGGCGCCCGCGCCAACCCGGGCTGAAGCATCGGATGTCGCCACGGCGGTCTATGACGGCGCGGATGCCGTGATGCTCTCCGCTGAATCGGCCGCCGGCCAGTATCCAAGGGAAGCGGTGAACATGATGGACCGCATCGTCACGCGCGTGGAGCGGGATGCGGACTGGCGGATGGGTATTGATCTCAAACGGCCGGCGCCGGAGAAATCCTCGGCGGATGCCATTGCCGCGGCGGCCGTGCAGGTGGCGCATACCATCGGCGCCCAGGCCATCGTCGCATTTACCGAATCCGGCTCCACGGCGCTGCGCGTCGCGCGGGAGAAGCCCGATTGCCCGATTCTAGGGATCACACCCAGCCTGCAATCTTCCCGGCGGCTTGCCGTTGTATGGGGCGTGCACGCTCTCCTCACGGGCAAAGTGCATTCCATGACCGAGGCGACGGCGAGCGCGGTGCGCGCCGCCCGGCTGGAAGGCTTCGCGAAGAAGGGCGATGAGATCGTGGTCGTGGCCGGCGTGCCTTTCGGCGAACCGGGGACCACGAACGCCTTGCGGGTCACGCGGATATAATACCAATCCGCGAAAACGCGGATTGGTATGCGCGCGGGGTTGGCGGGGCGGCCGCGCGCGCTGGCGCGGTTGGCCCCGTTTGCGGCATGGTCGATTTCGCGGTAACAGCCCGGTGGCTTTAAGTTTTTGCCGCCGGAAGTTACCGGCGGCAGCTGGAACACCAAGGACGGCGGAATCTATTTATTTTA
>JAJYAF010000033.1 GCA_021779655.1 Pseudomonadota bacterium | reverse complement strand
TTTCCCCGGCGGCAGCATCGCCAGCCTGTCGATTCCCTGGGGCTTCGCCAAGGGGGACGACGATATCGGCGGCTACCATCTGGTCTGGCCTCGCGATCTGGTGGAGACGGCGGGCGCATTGCTGGCCTGCGGCGCGCGGGACGATGCGCGGCGCACGCTGGATTACCTGCGCGTGGTCCAGGAGGAAGACGGGCATTGGCGGCAGAACAACTGGCTGGACGGCACGCCCTACTGGAGCGGCACGCAGCTCGATGAAACCGCCTTTCCGTTGCTGCTGCTCGATCTGTGTTTCCGCCACGGCGCGGTGGCGGAGGGCGAGCTCGCGGAATTCTGGCCGATGATCCGCAAGGCCTGCGCCTTCATCGTCACCCACGGGCCGTCCACGGGCCAGGACCGCTGGGAGGAGAATTCCGGCTACACGCCGGCCACCATCGCCGTGGAAATCGCCGGCCTGCTGGCGGCGGCGGAGCTGGCCGAGCGGCTCGGCCGCCACGGCGAGGCGGCTTTCATGCGCGATACCGCCGATGCCTGGAACGCCGACCTGGAAAGCTGGATCTATGTAACCGGGACCGAGCTTGCCAAGGCCTGCAATGTCGATGGCTACTATCTGCGCATCCGCGATGAAGGCAACCGCGACCTCGCGCAGGTGGGCGACGGCAACATCGCCGTGAAGAACCGGCCGGCGGAGGAGGCGGAAATCGCCCCGGAGGCGCTGGTCGGCGCCGATGTGGTGGCGCTGGTGCGGCTCGGGCTGCGCTCCCCGCACGATAAGCGCATCCGCGACAGCCTGAAGGTGATCGACCATGTCACGAAAGTGGATCTCCCGCAGGGCCCGCTCTGGCACCGCTACAACCGGGACGGCTATGGCGAGCATGACGACGGCAGCCCGTTCGACGGCACCGGGCACGGGCGGGCCTGGCCCCTGCTCACCGGCGAGCGCGCGCATTGCGCCATCGCCGCCGGCGACCTGGAGGAGGCGGAGCGGCTGTGCAAGACCCTGGAGGGCAGCACCAGCGCCGGCGGCCTGCTGCCCGAACAGATATGGGATGCGGAGGATATTCCGGAACGCGAGCTGTTCCGCGGCCGGCCGAGCGGCTCCGCCATGCCGCTGGTCTGGGCGCATGCGGAGTATATCAAGCTGCTGCGCTCCCTGCGCGACGGCGCGGTATTCGACCTGCCGCCGCAGACCGCGCACCGCTATATCGAGAACCACACCCCGCCGCGCTGCCGCGACTGGCGGGAGACGTGGTGGCGCAGCCGGATTCCGGCGGGCCAGGCGCTGCGCATCCAGCTTCCCGGCCCCGCCGCCGTCACCTGGAGCACCGATGGCTGGAAGACGGTCAATAGCACCGAAAGCGCGGATCATGGCCTGGGGATAGAGACCGCCGAGCTGCCCGTTGCGGATCTGCCGCCTGAAACGGTCATCGAATTCACCTGGCAGCTCAAGGACGGCCATTGGCGGGGGAAAAATTTCACCGTGCGGATTTTCAAGCCCGATCAAAGCGTGGATCGCCCGTCCGCCTGAAAGGTAGTGTCTCAGTTTGAAAATCCCAAGAATGAGACTCGTCGGGGCATGCATTTTTTCCCAGGATGGCCCATGCTTAGCGGAAAGCATAGGACACATGGAATATGAAAGTGCGCGTGGCTCTAAAGGTCGATAATCGCGAGATCGACGCCTACGAGTTTGAAATCAGCGGTACATTTGACGACTCGTCCGGCGAGTTGTCCCAAGGAGTACGCGCAGCCTATGATAAATTCCGCAAAACCTATCCTCGCATCGCTATGTTTGATGATGGAACAAACATCATCATCGGGAAGCGTAAAGATGCCTAAAGGCCCCCGAGGCGAGAAGCGCCCTGCCGACGTGATCGGCAACGCCGTGAAGGTCATGCGAATCGCGACCGGCGAGGAAAGCGAAGACATCGCGCCTACATCAGCTGCTACTACCCTTGGGAAGCTCGGTGGGGCTGCCCGCGCTCGGAATATGACCCCGGAGCGGAGGGCTGAGATCGCCAAGAAGGCGGCAGAAAAACGTTGGAAGACCAAGGATTAGCGGCAACAAGGAATATTTTTAGGAATATTTTTCTTGTTTTTATTCCGTTTTTCTGGTAGATTTGGGTGGATTTTTGGGGGATTCCATGCCGCATCGCTCACTTGATCAGATTATGTCTGCGCTTGGCCAGACCTTGGACGAGTTTGACCAAATCGCTCGTGCTGCTCACTCTCTATACCGTTCTTACCCAAGCAATGTACTTCTTGAGCATGATCTTCGGGCACAGGCTGCTTGTACCTACGCTCATATGAACGCCGAAGCTGGGAGGCGTTTTGCGGGGCGCGAGGGCATACGTGAGCTCGACGTGCGCGGTTTGAAATTGTGGCTGTTTACGGATGCAAAGGTCGTTGTCCGTCTTAAAAAGATGGATGAAGATGGACTTACAAAAAACTATCCTACCAAGCAGGCAAAAGACTTTGATAAGGGTAATGATTTGCCTGGACTACCGATGCCGCCTTTGCGACTGACCGCCGGATACCTTTTGGATGCCACTTCCACGGTGTTTGTGCGAACCCAAGTGGCACATCCAATTGGACGCAAAAGGACGCGGTGGTGCGTGTCTATCGTGCCTCATGAGGAAAGGGCGCGTGGCGCGCCTATCTGGAAAGATGTAACGCGCCAAGGGTCTTTGTAAGACAACAAGGATTCAGTTATGTCGAACTATAACCATCATATGTTGACTCTCGCCAGAGAGTCACGAGGCATGACACAAGCCGAATTAGCCGCGGCCATTTGCCTTGGACAAGGCACGTTGTCAAAATACGAGATCGGAATTTTAACGCCGCCAGACGATGTTTTAGGAGACATCGCTCAAAAACTCGCTTATCCAAAAGATTTTTTTATGATTCAAGAGACGCCATACGGGCTTCCTCCTTTTCATTACCGGCGCCGTAAAAAGCTCTCAGCCAAAGCAATTGGCCGTATAGTCGCGGAAATGAACATAAGGAGAATGCATATAAAAAAAATGCTCATTTCGTTTGATATGAGGCGAAATGCATTTATTCCAGAAATAGACAGAGATGAATATCAGGGGCGAAGTAAAGCTTATTTGACCCCGGAGGATGCAGCTCGGGTTGTTCGGGAAATGTGGATGGTTCCACGCGGCCCCGTTGAGAATATGATCGATTTAATTGAAGAAAACGGCGGTATCATAATCCACTGTGATTTCGGAACAGACCTTATTGACGCAATGAGCCAAAGAATTGATGGGTTGCCTGCGCTGTTTTTTGTCAATGTTCATGCCCCTGCAGACCGCGTGCGCTTTTCACTTGCACATGAACTTGGCCACATGGTTATGCATACGATCTCGGTTCGCTCCGATGAAGAAATGGAAAATGAAGCCGACGAATTCGCGGGCGCATTTTTGTTGCCTGCTGAGGAAATAAAACCACAACTGCGAAAATTCGACCTTCGGCAACTTGCAAACATGAAGATGTATTGGAAGGTTTCTATGGCAGCCATTGCTATAAGGGCTGAGCGCCTAAAACTCATTACTCCTTATCAGAGCAAGATGTTTTGGATCGAAATGAGCAAGCTTGGGTATAGAAAGCGCGAGCCAAATGAACCGGCCAAGGAGCAGCCCAAACTGCTGCGCCAAATGGTTGCATTTCATATGAACAAACTTGGGTATTCTTTGGGGGAAATGGCCAAGTTGCTTCATATAGTTCCCAATGAATTTATGGAGTTGTACCGGCCAGAAATACTCGGCGATCCGGCGTCGCCGTCGATAGGTCGCCCGCGCCTTCAATTGGTGAAATAACTCCGTGACGCTAAGCACACAAGTTCATATAACATGAGTATGAACAAGCTCAGCATTGCCCAGCGCGCCAATATCCTCACGATACTCTGTGAAGGCTCGTCAATGCGTTCCGTGTCCCGGATCGCGCACGTGAGCATCAACACCGTGGCGAAGCTGCTGGCCGATGCGGGCGCAGCTTGCGAAGCCTTCCACAATGAAGCGGTGCGGAATGTCCGCTCCAAGCGTGTGCAGTGCGATGAGATTTGGTCCTTCTGCTACGCCAAGCAGAAAAACGTGAAGACGGCCAAGGCCGCCCCGGGAGGCGCTGGCGATGTGTGGACCTGGACCGCACTGGATGCCGATAGCAAGCTGATTGTGGCTTTCCTGGTGGGCGGCCGTGATGCTGGTTATGCCCATGAGTTCATGCTGGACGTGGCGGATCGTCTCGCTAACCACGTCCAGCTCACCACGGACGGTCACAAGGCTTATCTGGATGCCGTAGAGGACGCCTTCGGCGCAAATGTCGATTACGCCATGCTGGTGAAGATGTATGGCGAGACGACTGCCGCCCCTGGCCGCTATAGCCCGGCTGAATGCACAGGCATTAAAAAGACGCGCATCGAAGGCAATCCCGACAAGAAGCACGTCTCCACCAGCTTTGTGAAGCGCCAGAACCTTACCATGCGTATGTCCATGCGCCGGTTCACCCGCCTGACCAACGGCCTCTCCAAGAAGTGGAAAGCCACGCGGATATGGTGGCGCTCTATACCGTCTGGTACAATTTCGTTCGCCAACACAAGGCGCTGCGCTGTTCGCCCGCTATGGCCTCTGGCTTGAGCCAAACGCTGTGGAGCATGGAGGACGTGGTGAAGCTGATCGACGCCAGTGCCGCTAAGCCGAACCGTCCGGCTGTTTACAAAAAACGGTGACGGAAATTTCAAACTGAGACACTACCGCCTGAACCCCGCACTTGTACCGGCAGGGCGGGACCATTAGAATTGGCATGTTTGGGGAGTAGCCGGCCCTATCAGCGGGTGCGCATGTCAACACGATCAGGCGGAACGCCTGTGGCAAGCGCGGCATCCCGGTATGGATGCTTGGCGAGACCAGCGGACTCCTGGACCCGTGCAGGGGCTGCGGGCTGGGCGTTGGCTGCGCGCTCATTCTTCAAGCCGCCCCAGGAGACAAGACCCGCATGGCAGCGGAGAGGACCGGCCGGGATTTGAGGCGTCTTGCCTCCAATGCCAGTTTCGCCCTGGCGCTCGCGCTCATCGGCGTGAAGCTTGTCGCCTGGGCGCTCACCGGCTCCGTGGCGCTGCTCGCCGCCGCCGTGGACGGCGTTCTGGATGTTCTCGCCGCCCTGGTCACGCTGGTTGGCGTCCGCTACGCGGAGCGGCCGGAGGACCGGAATCATCGCTTCGGCCATGGCAAGGGTGAAACGCTGGCCGGCTTCATGCAGGGCCTGCTGCTGGCCGGGGCGGCCTGCGCGCTCATCTACGAATCCGGAGAGCATTTCCTCCACCCCAGACCGCTCACGGCGCCCATGGCGGGCGTGCTGATGACCTGTGGCAGCCTGATCGCCGTGGGCTGCCTGGTCGCGGTGCAGGGCTGGGTCATCCGGCGCACCGGCTCCAGCGCGATCACCGCCGACCGGCAGCATTATGTCGCGGATATCATCGTCAATACCGGCGTGCTGGCCGCGCTCGGCACAAGCTGGCTCACCGGCTGGGAGCGGGTCGATCCGGCTGCGGGCATGGCCCTGTCCTGCTACATGCTCGGCTGCGCCTTCAGGATGATGCGCCATGCGCTGCAGGCGCTGCTGGATGAGGAGCTTCCGGCGGTGGACCGGGAGAAAATCAAACAGGCGGTGCGTGACTGCACCGGCGCGGTGGACATGCACGATCTCAGAACCCGCAACGCGGGCGACCGGCACTTCATCGAGTTCCATCTGGAGATGGACGGCGACCTCAGCGTGCGGGCAGGCCATGATATCTGCGAGCGGGCGGCGGCGGCGGTCCGCAAGCTCTATGGCGGCAATGCCGAGGTGCTGATCCACGCCGAGACGGCGGGGATCAAGGATGAGCGGCTGGACCTCCGCGTCGCGGCGGTAAACGGGGCCGCCCCGCCGGCTCCGCGCGGGAAATAAGTTCGCGCGGCCCTACAAATTCACCGCGCGCATCGCCTCCTCCGGGTAACGCGAGCCGGCGGTGGCGCCGGCGGGTGCCGCGCGGTCGAGCCGCGCCAGATCCTCTCCGGTGAGCCTGACCGAAAGCGCCCCTACGTTTTCTTCAAGATATTTGCGCCGCTTGGTGCCGGGGATGGGCACGATGTCGCTTCCCCGCGCCAGCACCCAGGCCAGCGCCAGTTGCGCCGGGGTGCAGCCCTTCTCGCGCGCCATGGCCTCCACCGCCGCGACGAGATCGAGGTTGCGCTGAAAATTCTCGCCCTGGAACCGGGGGCTGCGGAGCCGGTAATCATCGGCGGCCAGATCCTCCGGCCGCCTGATCTGCCCGGTGAGGAAGCCGCGCCCGAGCGGGCTGTAGGCGACGAAGCCGATGCCGAGCTCGCGCACGGTGGCGAGAACGGCGTCCTCCGGGTCGCGGCTCCAGAGCGAATACTCGGTCTGCAACGCCGTGATCGGGTGAACCTTTTGCGCGCGCCGGATGGTCTGGGGCGCCGCCTCGGAAAGCCCGAGATGGCGGACCTTGCCCGCCCGCACCAGTTCGGCCATGGCGCCAACGGTTTCTTCAATCGGCGTCTTCGGATCGACGCGGTGCTGGTAATAAAGGTCGATCGTCTCGACCCCCAGCCGCCGCAGGCTGGCCTCACAGGCGGAGCGGACATAATCGGGCCGCCCGTCTACACCGAGGAAACTGCCGTCCTGCCCGCGCACATTGCCGAATTTGGTGGCGAGCACGATTTCCTGGCGGCGCCCCTTGATGGCGCGGCCCACGAGCTCCTCGTTGCGGCCGACGCCGTACATGTCGGCGGTATCCAGGAAGTTCACGCCAAGATCGAGCGCCCGGTGGATGGTGGCGATGGATTCCGCCTCATCCCCCGCGCCGTAAAACTCCGACATGCCCATGCAGCCAAGGCCGATGGCCGATACCTTCAGCTCGCGGCCAAGCGTGCGCTTCGGTATTTCAACTCCGCGCTGTTGCATCTTGCTTTCCCTCCAAATACGGCGACCCGCGCCGGAAGTTCAGTCAAGACATAACTTAGGCCCGCATGCCGGCGGAATCCATGCCGGGCAAAGCCCGGCGGAATTTTATGCCGGGCAAGGCCCGGCGGAATTTCTACCGGGCAAGGCCCGGCGGAATTTCTACCGGGCAAAGCCCGGCGGAATTTCTACCGGGCTGGTCGGGTCAACCAGAACCGGTCGCGCGCTAATGCTTGGCGGCGCGGTATCCGGCGGCCTCGGCCTCTTTTTCACAAAGATAGGCGCCGTGGCTGGTTTTCCCGTAATACTTTGAACCGGAAAGATGAAACACCTTGGCGTGCGAGAGGCTCGACCACACGACGCTATCCCCCGGGCAATGCTGTGCCGCCGCCGCAGCGGTGGAGAAGCGATCGCTCGCGGGCAGGCTGCTTGTGGGGGCGGTCGTTTGCGCCGCGGCCAGAAGCGGGACCGCGCAGAACAGGGCAGCGCCGGCCAGCGGCGCGAGAAGGCGTTTCCGAATTGGACTGGCAAAAAGCATCGCGAATCTCCTAACCAAGGGTTGCATATAGCGGGCGCTCGTTTATTCCCCCGGCGCGCCGCGATCAAGGGGGGGCCGCCGTTGCGGCTTCCCGGTCAGGGGACTAGGGTCCGGCTGCGCATTGCTTGAGGGGATCGACATGGCGCTTATCGCCGACCGCATGAACCGTATCAGTCCCAGCCCGACCATGGCGATCACGGCCAAGGCCCGTGCCATGAAGGCGGAAGGCCGGGACGTGATCAGCCTCTCCGCCGGCGAGCCGGATTTCGACACGCCCGAGCATATCAAGCAGGCCGCCATCGCGGCGATCCGCGCGGGCGATACGAAATATACCGACAATGCGGGCACCCCGGCGCTGCGCAAGGCGGTCGCCGAGAAGTTCAGGCGCGACAGCGGGATAGACTACCGGCCGGACGAGATCATCATCTCCACCGGCGGCAAGCAGGTGATCTTCAACGCGCTCATGGCGACGGTGGAAGCGGGGGACGAGGTAATCATCCCCGCCCCCTGCTGGGTGAGCTATCCGGATATCGTGAAGCTCGCGGATGGCGAACCGGTATTCATCCCCTGCGGCCAGAATAATGGCTTCAAGCTGCGGCCGGAGGATCTGGCGGCGGCGATCACGCCCAAAACCAAATGGCTGGTCCTGAATTCCCCGAACAACCCTACCGGCGCCGCCTATTCGGCGGCGGAGCTGCGCCTGCTGTGCGATGTGCTGCTGGAACACCCGAATATCTGGGTGTTCACCGACGATATTTACGAAAAGCTGGTCTATGACGGCTTCAAATCCGCCACGATCGTGGAGGTCGAGCCCAGGCTGCGGGACCGCACGGTAACCATGAACGGCTGCTCCAAGGCCTATGCGATGACCGGCTGGCGGATCGGCTTCTGCGGCGCGCCGGCCAATCTGATCAAGGCGATGGACAAGCTGCAAAGCCAATCGACTTCCAACGCCTCCTCGATCGGCCAGGCGGCGGCGCTGGCGGCGCTCACCGGGCCGGAGGACGCGCTGAGCGAGATGCGCAAGGTGTATCAGGAGCGGCGCGATCTGGTGGTGGAAATGCTCAACCGCGCGCCCGGCCTGGTTTGCGGCAAGCCGGAAGGCGCGTTTTACGTCTTTCCGGCGCTCCATGGCTGCATCGGCAAAACCTCGCCCAAGGGCACGAAGATCACCGATGACGAAGCCTTCGTGACCGCCCTTCTCGAAGAAACCGGGGTCGCCGCCGTGCACGGCTCGGCGTTCATCTACCCGGGCCATTTCCGCATCAGCTACGCCACCTCGACCGCCCTGCTGCGGGAAGCCTGCACGAGGATCACGAAATTCTGCGCCTCCCTGCGTTAGCGCGCGCCGTGATGGCGCTAATCGGGCGCGGAGAGCGCGTCCTCGCCATCCAGAACGGCGGCGATGGCATGGACCACGGCGGCGATGCGCACCGCGGATTGCACCTGCTCCTGGGTCAGCCCGGATTCGCGCACCGCCTTTTCATGGCTGACGAGGCACGCGCCGCAGCCGTTCACGGCGGAGACCGCGAGCGCCCATAGCTCGAAATCCCCCTTCTCGACGCCCGGTTTGCCGATGATGTTCATTCGCAGCTTGGCCGGCATGCGCCCATAGTCGCCCTCGACGAGATGGGTGAACCGGTAATAGATGTTGTTCATCGCCATGACGGCGGCAGCGCCCTTCGCGGCGGTCAGGGCCTCCGGCGAGAGCTGCGGGCCGAATTCGGCCACGATGCCGCGCGTGACTTCCGCATTGCATGAAGCCAGGGCAGCGGCAACGAACACGCCCGCCCGCTGCTGGGCGGTGAGCGAAGGCTCGCCCGCCAGAGTGCCAAGATTAAGCCGGATGTCCCGGGCATATTCGGGAATCCGTTCCTTCAACGATTCGATACTCATATGCTTGCTCCTGACCGGCATGCCGGTCGTTTCCACCCGCCATGCCGCTTGGCCGGCCCGGGGACCAAACCAGTCCCCCGGGCCGGCTCAGAACCCGAAAAAATCAGAACCCGAAAAAATCGGCGTGAAGCCTCAGGCGGCGGGCTTGAGGAACGCCTCGCCCTTCTGCCAGTTGCACGGGCAAAGCTCGTCGCTCTGCAACCCATCCAGCACGCGCAACACCTCGGCCGGATTGCGGCCCACATCCAGATCGTTCACCGAAACGAAGCGGATGATGCCCTCCGGGTCCACGATGAAGGTGGCCCTGAGCGGCACGCCCGCGCTCTTGGAAAGCACGCCGAGCGCCTCGGAGAGTTCGCGCTTGATGTCGGAAAGCATCGGGATGGCGAGGCCCTTCAGATCGTCATGGTGCAGGCGCCAGTTCAGATGCACGAACTCGCTATCCGTGGAGACGCCGTAGATCACCGCGTCACGGTCCGCGAAATCGCGCTTCATCTTGCCGAAGGCGACGATTTCCGTGGGGCAGACGAAGGTGAAATCCTTGGGCCAGAAAAAGACGACTTTCCACTTGCCCGCATCGGACTTGTCGCTCACCTCGATGAATGCACTATCCAGCTTCAGGCCTTCCGGGCCACCCTGGACGGCGGTGAGCGAAAAGCCGGGAAATTTATCGCCAATGGTCAGCATGCGCTAGGCTCCTTCGTGTTCATGAATGGATGGCATGGATTATGGGCATGGCGGACGCATTATGCTAGTGAATAATCTAGGTCAACTTTATCGAAAAATCCGATGACACCCCTGCCCACGCCGCAACAGCTTCGCTATCTGGTGGCCCTGGCCGAGGCCGGCCATTTCGGCCGCGCCGCTTCGGCCTGCGCGGTCTCGCAATCCACCCTGTCCGCCGGCATCCTGGTCCTGGAGCGGCAGTTGAATGCCCGTATCATGGACCGTTCGGCCGGCAAGCATGTGGTTTTCACGCCGCTGGGGCTGGAGCTGGTGGCCAAAGCCCGGGCGGCGCTGGGCGCGCTGGGCGCGCTGGTGGAGATGGTGGATGCCGCGCGGCCGCCCTTGTCCGGCCCGCTGCGCCTCGGGATCATTCCCACCATCGGGCCGTTTCTGCTGCCCGGGCTCATGCCCCGGCTACGCACCCATTACCCGGCGCTGCGGCTGCAACTGCGGGAGGACCAGACCCAGCCCTTGCTGCAACGGCTGGCCAGCGGCCAGCTGGATGTGGTGCTCCTGGCGGAGCCATGCGCCTGCGCCGGGGTGGAGACGCTCGCGGTAATGCGGGATGAATTGCTGGTTGCGGTGCCCGAGGGGCACAAGCTGGCGCGCCACGCCGTGGTCCCGGCGGCGGCGCTGGCGGCGGAGCGCCTGTTGCTGCTGGAGGACGGGCATTGCCTGCGCGACCAGGTATTGGCGGTCTGCGGCCCCAGCGCGGAGCGTTCGGTCGATTTCGCCGCGACCTCCCTGCACACCCTGAGCCAGATGGTGGCGGGCGGGCTGGGCGTGACCCTGGTGCCGCGAATGGCGGTGGCGGCGGGCATCATGCACGCTGCCGGCGTGGCGCTGCGGCCGCTGGAAGCGGGCGGCGCGTGGCGGACCATCTCGCTCGGCTGGCGTCCGAATGCGCCCCGGGCCGGCGAGTACCGGGCCTTGGGACCGCTGATCGCCCCGGCCGAGACAATCGCGCCCTAGAAAGTCAGCCTTGTCGTAACGATCCAGGCATGCTGATAGGCCGGCGTGAGCGGGTTCAAGGTCCGGGCCGGCGCGACAGCGAACTGATACCCGGCGCCGACGATGAGCTTCAGCCTCCGGGTGATGGGCAGCCGCCCCACGGTCATGCCGGTGGTCAGAAATATCTGCGTCTTTCCCGAACGCAACCCATCGTTCCAATGGGTCATGTTCATTTCGATCTCCGGCCAGAAATACTTCGCCACCCCATATTGCAGGGCGACATTGATAACCTCGGACGTGCCGATGGTATTTTCATGAGCCAGCGGAACGGGGATGCCAACCGTCGCCTGAATGTCGAAATCGCCAAATCCCTTGCCGGCCGCCAGGGTCGGGGTCAGTACCCAGGCATGGTTGGTGAAATATCGTGAGCCGGTCGGGGCCTGGACGCCGAAAAATCCCGAGACGATATAGTTTCCTCCCGCCTTGTTCGCGCTGACGAAGCGCTGCTTGATCAGCAGGAAGGGCCAATCGCCAAATCCCGTGGCGCGTGACTTGCCATATCGCCGCTCATAGGGCGGCATCGTGATCTGGATATCGCTGGACGTCGTCGGAATGAATTCCAGACCCTTTCCGGCGCCGTAATTATCGAGGCTTCCGCCGTTCCCCAATGTTTCAAAATACCCGTCGAAGCGGATCTCCTGCTTCAGCCGCGCCGTCGAGGTAGCCAGCAGCGTCATCCAGTTGGGCTGCGTGGC
>JAJYAF010000498.1 GCA_021779655.1 Pseudomonadota bacterium | reverse complement strand
CAGGAGGAGCCCGGCGATGACAGCGGCTTCGAGATAGGCGCCGGTGAGAGCCTGCAGCAGGACCGCCGCCTCCAGCATCCATGGCACCGGCGCCCAGAAATGGCCCAGCAAGGCCACCAGCGGGTTGCGCCTGGGTTCGGCAACTTCATTCGGGCCATGTTCCGCCAGCAACCGGCGCGCCTCGGCGCTGGACAAGCCCTGCGAGAGATTCGAGGGGAGAACAGAAGCATTTTCCAGCATCACACGCCCATTATGCCCCCAAATTACAGCCCTTGCCCAGCCTGCCGCCTTGGCACAAGCTCGGCGCATGCGTGTGCTGCTGATCGAAGATGACGCCTTAATCGGCAGCGGCTTGGCCGCCGCGCTGAAATCCGCCGGCATGACGGTGGATTGGGTTCGCGACGGCCTCACCGCCCAGGAGGCGCTGCGCGGTACCGCCTATGCCATCGCGCTGCTGGATCTTGGCCTGCCCGGCATGGACGGCATGGCCGTGCTGAAAGCGGCGCGGCGGCAGGGGGTGGAAACGCCAGTGCTCGTGATCACCGCGCGCGATGCGCTTGAGGACCGGGTTGCCGGGCTGGACCTCGGCGCCGATGACTACCTGGTGAAGCCATTCGAGGTGCCGGAGTTGCTGGCGCGCATGCGGGCGCTTATGCGCCGCCGTGCGGGGCGAGCGACATCGTGCCTGGAAACGAGAGAAGCGGTTCTTGATACTGGCACGTATGAATTTTCCTATGGCGGGCGAACTGAACGCCTGCCCGCGCGGGAGTACGCGCTGATGCAGGCGTTGATGGAGCGGCCTGGGCACATCCGCTCCCGCGCGCAGATCGAAGAGCGCCTCTACGGCTGGGGCGAAGAGGTGGAGAGTAACGCGGTGGAAGTGCTGATCCATTCCGTCCGCCGCAAATTCGGCAAGGGAGCCATTCTCAACATTCGCGGCGCCGGGTGGATGGTGCCAAAATGAGCCGCCGTCCTTCCTTGCGCCGGACGACTTTGGTCTGGGTCACCCTGCTTCTCGCGGCGGCCGGGCTGATCGCCGCCAGTATGGCGTATCTATACAGCAAGAGCGAGACGGCCGATTTTCTCGATGGGCAATTGCGCCAGATCGCCCTGAATGCCGGACCGGGTCCGGCCGCGGCCAACGTGCCTGCGGCACCCGATCAAGATCCCGAGGATCGCTTTGCCGTGACCATCTGGAACGCGGAAGGGCAGATCGTGCATCAGTCCCTTCCCGGCGTGGCCATTCCAATTCCGCCGGCATCCGGATTTTACAACGCTCAGCTTAACGGCGAATCTTGGCGGATTTATGCGCTGCGCGGTCCGGACCAGACGGTCGAGGTGGCGCAGCGCGCGACCGTGCGGGATGAAATCGCCAGTAATGCCGCCATCGGCGCGGCCTTGCCGGTGCTGCTACTTATCCCATTCTCCTGGCTGGTGGTGGGGCTGGCTTTGCACCGCACCTTGCGGCGGCTCAATATCCTGGCCGCCGAACTTGCCACCCGCAGCATCATGGCCACGGAACCTTTGCCGGTTCATGAAATACCCACGGAGCTGACGTCGCTGGTAACCGCCATGAATGACCTGATTTTGAGGCTGCACGATGCGCTTACGGCGCAGAAACGGTTCCTTGCCGACGCCGCTCACACGCTGCGCACGCCAATCGCCGCGATGCAAATCGAGATCGGCAACCTCACCACCGCGGCGCCGCCGGCACGCCCGCGGCTGGACGCGCTGGCGGCGGGCGCGCGCCGGGCGGCGCAACTGGTGGATCAGCTCCTGCGTCTCGCACGGCTCGACGAACCGCAACCTCCTTCCCGTATCCAGTTCGATGTTGCCGCATTGTTGCTTGATTGCGTGGCGGATCAAGCTGCCTTCGCCGCGCGCAAAGCCATCGATCTGGGCGCGGAGATAACCCCGCCGGCCATAATCAACGGCGCTGAGAATGAAGTGCGCACATTATTCATCAACCTGATCGAGAATGCGCTCACCTACACGCAAGCGGGCGGTGAAGTCGATGTTTCCCTACGGCGGACCGCAGACGGATTTTGCGCCGAAATACTGGATACCGGTCCTGGACTTCCCGCAGGCGCCGAAGCGCATATTTTTGAACGCTTCTTTCGCGCCGCCCCAGAGGAGGCGGAAGGGACTGGTTTGGGCCTGGCCATCGCGCGCCGCATTGCCGATCGCCAAGGCTTCGGGCTTGAGGTGCACAACCGCACAGATGGCATAACCGGCGTTATGGCGCGCGTGACCATGCCCTGCGTGAGGAGCTAAGTTTCACCTAAGTCTTCTACGGCAAAACGATTGCGAGGCGTTCGGCGAGACCGGCGCTGCGATTGAACTGTCTATGGAGAATGACAATGAAGTTTTCATACCCGGCCCGCACACTTAGTGCTCTTGCGATCATGGCCGGATTTGCGGCCCCGGCGCTCGCCTATACCGGCCAGGATCTGGCCGGTGGCGCCAAAATCAGCCTTGATGCGGCGCGGGCAACTGCCCTCAAGGCACAACCAGGGACCATTGCCGATGAAGAGCTGGAGAAAGAATCCGGCGGCAGCGGCCTGCGCTACTCGTTCGACATCAAAGCCGGCGCCGCAACGCATGAGGTCGGCATCGATGCCGTGACCGGCGCTGTGCTTGAGAATAGTGTCGAAGGCCCGAACGCCGACTAATCAAAGTTGTTGGCTAACCAGCCTGCCCCGATACGCATCGGGGCAGGCTGTCTCATGCATGAAAGAAGGGGCATCATGACCAACACCCTGAAAGAGGGACTCAGCAAGGTTCCGGAAATTGTAATCGGT
>JAJYAF010000497.1 GCA_021779655.1 Pseudomonadota bacterium | reverse complement strand
CGCCGAAGGAAACAATGTTGAAATCCCCCAGCACCGCAAAGCGCAGGCCGGCGATCAGCAGCACCGGCCCGAACGCGGCGACCCCGAGGAGCAGGGGACGGGCGCGTGGCCGCCCCAGCCACCACGCCAGGATCGGAAGGACGGCCAGGAAGGGAAGTTCCGCCGGATCCAGGCAGCAGGCGATGCCGGCCATCGCCCCCGCCAGGATCGCCGCGCGCGCCGAACCGGAGGCGGCCCGCAATGTCGCCGCGAGCGCCGCGAGGATCGCCGCCCGGGCGAGAAGCTCGGGAATTTCCGCCCGCCCCCAGATCAGCAGCATGTTGCTGGCAGGAAACGAGAAGGCCACCGAACCGGCCAGGGTCGAAGACCCGCCGGCGCGCCGGACTTCCCGCGCCAGCTTCCACCCCGCGCCCAGGAATGCCGCCGTTTGCAACCAAGGCAGCGCGCCGGTGGCCCGTCCGCCCAGGGTGAGCGCGACGAACAGCCACCGATACAGGGGGAAGCGCGGCCCGGCGAGGCATCGCAGCCCGTCGCAGGGCGCGAGCCAACTCGCGGTATCCAGCGTCACCCAGGGACGCATCAGGCCGGCGCTCAGCAATGCCGCCAGCGTGGCCCCCGCGAAGAGCCAGTATCCCCGTTCCCAGCCCCATTGCCTCATGGCGTCTCAATGAGGCGGCCTGCCGACAGCGTCAACCCGGCACGCCACGATGCCTCGAATTCCTTCGGAAACCACGCGGATCAGTCGGGCGCGATCAGCGGCAAGCCGGGAAATCCGATACGGTAGCGCGCCGTATCCCGCGTCATCAGCTGATACCCGGCAACCGCGGCATGGGCGCCGATAAAGAAATCCGGCAGCGGCGCCGGCTTCACCCCTCCGCGCCGCCGATAGGCCAGGAACACCTTGCCGGCCAGAAACGCGGCTTCGTAGGGGATCGCCTCACGCTCGAACATGGTTTTCGGAAGCGCGGCGTCGAGATCCTCGATCCGCGAAAACCGCACCGAGACCTCGGCGAAGATCACCGGATTGACGACCAGCCGATACCGGTCGGCGGTGCGCGCCAGCGCGGCTTCCGACCAGGCGCCCAGCGCGCATCCTCCGTCAGGACGTCGAGCAGGACATCGGCATCGACCAGCACCGCCGTCATTCAGCCGTCGCGGGTCAGCGCCATGATCTCATCCGTGCTCATCACCACATCCCCGCGTCCGCGCAGATGGGCGATCAGCCGGTCGCCGCGTCCGCGGCCGGCAGGGGCGGCGACGCGGGAGAGGCGCACGGCGGACCCGTCGAAGGTGAATTCCACCTCGGTCTGCGGCAGCAGCCCCGCCCGCGCGCGGAGATCCGCCGGAATGGTCACCTGACCCTTGGAGGTGATGCGCATGGAGAGTATCCTTACTCTTACCCGTAAGAGTAAGACATCCGCAGCCGTCCATCAAGACCGGCGCACCCCCGGATTTCCTTGACAGGACTCCTCCGGTCCTGTATGAAAACGCCCATCGCGGCCGGGCCGGCAAGATCGCCCGCGAGGTCGGACCGGACATGGCCGCCCCTGGCGGGGCCAACTCCGGGGCCGTTTTGATCCTTGCCAGATCATGGACTGTTATTCAGTCCAAGCCGTCGCGCTTCCGTGCCAGATTACCGGTACCGGCATCGCCGGCGAAAGGAGCCGTTCCATGGCCTCTGCCGTCCTCAACATCGCCCCCGAAGGCAACCTCACCCGCTACCTCCAGGAAATCCGCAAATTCCCGATGCTCTCGGCGGAGGAGGAGCTCGATCTCGCCAAGCGCTGGCGCGACACCCAGGACATGGACGCGGCGCACAAGCTGGTGACCTCGCATCTGCGCCTGGTCGCCAAGATCGCCATGGGCTACCGCGGCTACGGCCTGCCGGTGGGCGAGCTCATCAGCGAGGGCAATGTCGGCATGATGCAGGCGGTCAAGCGGTTCGACCCCGACCGCGGCTTCCGCCTGGCGACCTACGCGATGTGGTGGATCCGCGCCGCGATCCAGGAATACATCCTGCATTCCTGGTCCCTGGTGAAGATGGGCACCACCGCGGCGCAGAAGAAGCTGTTCTTCAACCTCCGCCGCCTCAAGGGTCAGATGCAGGCGCTGGAGGACGGCGACCTGAAGCCCGAACAGGTCAGCAAGATCGCCCATATGCTGGCGGTGCCGGAGCAGGACGTGGTCAGCATGAACCGCCGCCTCGCCGCGCCGGATCACAGCCTGAACGCCCCGGTCCGCGCCGATTCGGAAGGCGAGTGGCAGGATTGGCTGGTCGATGAATCGGACAGCCAGGAGACCGCGATCGCCGAGCGCGAGGAGATCAGCGGGCGCAAGGCCCTGCTCGCCGGCGCGCTGAAGACGCTGAACGACCGCGAGCGCCACATCCTGATCGAGCGGCGACTCAAGGACAATCCGGCCACGCTCGAAGACCTGTCGGCGCAGTACAACATTTCGCGCGAACGGGTCCGCCAGATCGAGGTCCGCGCCTTCGAGAAGCTCCAGAAAGCGATGAAGACCGCGGTGGCCGAGCGGCGCGCCCAGGCGGCATAGGGGGCGTTGCCCCGGAGGGCGGTGGCTGGCCGGCGGATGTCGGACGTGTTTTCAATCTTTAAGCTGCATGTCCGCAGACGCCGGTTTAGCTTCCTCCCCGATGTCACAGCCTCCCTTCCTCTCCCGACGACTGACGCTCGCGCAAATCGCCGCCGGCATCACCGTCGCTGGCCGCTTCCTGCTCCCCGCCGACCCGGCGCAGGCCCGCCCCGTCGGTTTTCTTCCCCCGCCCTGGCGATCGCCCGGTGCGGCC
>JAJYAF010000496.1 GCA_021779655.1 Pseudomonadota bacterium | reverse complement strand
CAAATCCGCCTCCTTCGCGCGCGCCACCAGCGCCGGGTCGGACCCCACGCCGAGATCGCCCACGAAATTATCCGCCGTCCCCGGATAATGCCCCTGCCGGCGGAAGCTCACCGCCACCGGAATGTCGTGCGCCGCGAGGAAGCGCCCGATATCCGTCCGCCCCTCCTCGCTCCACCCGCCACCGCCCAAGATCGCGAGCGGCCGGCGCGCCTTCGCCAGCAGCGCCTGCAGCTTCAAGATCGCCGCGGGGTCCGGATACGGCACGGAAACCTCCGCCCGCTTCAAGTCCGGAACCTCCGCCATCCGCTTCTGCATCTCCTCGGAGAGTGCCACCACCACCGGCCCCGGCCGCCCCGTCGTCGCCACGTCCACCGCGTGCGCCACGAGCTCCGGAATGCGCTCCGGCGAGTCGATCTGCGTCACCCATTTCGCCAGCGGCGCGAACATCTTGCGGTAGTCGACTTCCTGGAAACTCTCGCGGTCCGTCTCCGCGAACGGAATCTGCCCAACGAACAGCAGCAGCGGCGTGGAATCCTGCATCGCGATGTGCACGCCGATCGCGGCATGGCACGCGCCGGGCCCGCGGGTCACGAACGCCGCCGCCGGCCGCCCCGTGAGCTTGCCGAACGCCTCCGCCATGTTCACCGCCCCGGCCTCGAACCGGCAGGTCGTCAGCTGCACCCGCTGGCGCACGGCATAGAGCCCGTCGAGCACGTCGAGGTAGCTCTCCCCCGGCACCGCGAAGGCATGCGTGATGCCCTGCGCCACCAGCGCATCGGCAAGGATGCGCCCGCCCGGCCTTGCGGCACGGCGTGCCGGGGCTGGGGTGGCGGCGGCGCGGGACGTCTTCTTGCTGGCGCTCATGGTCTCTCCCGGGGATTTCTAGGCAGGATAAGCCCGCCGCGCGCCGCCTGGAAGCGGGCGCGCGCGCGTGCGATGATGCCCGCACCAGGAGGACGAGCACGATGCGGGCGATCTACGTGATGAAAAGGCGTATTCTTTATATTTCAATATGATACCGGACAACTCCAGCTCTAGTGCTGGCGTCCGTTTGGACGGCGTTCGACTCCCCTGACCGTAGTTTCCTGCCCATCCCTCACGGCACGCTGCGGCGCCAAGCTCCGCAAGGCATGGGCAACCGGGCGCGCCGCGGCGGCCTTGGTAAAATGGGTCGCGCCACATGTGCTGCAACGTACCTAAACCACCTGGTACCTTGATGCGCACCGCAACCTGCTGCTGACCAGCCGCCTGAACAGCTAACCCAACGACGAGGGGCCGCGGCATCAGGCGGCGAAAGGCAAGAGAATGAGATAGGCGTGCATGAACGAAGTGCTAATGAACCTAGCCGCAATCACCGCATCGCCGCGATGAATGGATGCTGGGGTATCGCTGCGGGTCGATACTGCGGCCGGTTCACTTGATTTGTCCGCGTTGCCACCGGCACGCGCAGCCCCTTCGAGACGATCAACAGTTCTGAGCCCACGCGCTTTTCGTTCAGAGAATAGCAGATACCGAAGCTGTATTGGCGGCGCCTGCGGTAGAGATCGCGGATTTCCGCCACGTCATCATAGGTGACAACCCACGGCCAATCTATCGACAACACCTTTTCCGCAAGTTTTGCGTGGTCGGCAGGCTCGTAGAAATTTGTATAGAGTTCCGGGCCCTTTTTGAAATACGGCGGATCGATGAAGAGGAGGGAGTTGTCGGGGAGCGTCTTCCGACAGCAATCCAAGAAGTCCAGCGCGTCCAGCTTGGTCAGGTGGATGCGGTCGGCGTACCGGGAAACACGGGTGATGCGCCGGGCGAGGTCTTCGCGCTGGAACCGGCAATCGATTTGGTAGGCCCCCTCCTGCTTCAGGCCGCCGATAACGCCGCCGCTACCGATCACGCCGGATCGGTTCGTGCGGTTGAGGAAGAAGGCTGAGAAGCCGAGGCTGAGCGGATTGTTGATATCCTTCGCCTGGAACGTCGCCCGCTGCCGGCGCCATTCCTCGACGGTCACCGGCGTCTGTTCGACCAGCGCCACCAGCGCGTCAGTGTCCGTCAGGACGGAATGCCAAAACGACCACATGGCGGGGTCGATGTCATTGATGTGGATGTCCGAAACGAAGCCGCCGTAGAGCAGCGACAGCGCAAGCCCGCATCCTCCAGCATACGGCTCGGCGTAGTGGCCGCGCTCTAGACCATTCAGGCGCAGCGTCGTCGCCACGAGGTCGAGCATGGATGTCTTACCGCCCGGATACCGCAGCGGTGAGGCTCCTCGCGCCATACCACAACCCTTTGTCCCATCGACATTTCAATGAGTTCTAGCAAGGAGCGGTTTGCTCGGCCAGGACTTTCTCAGGGCCTGACCGACGCTTCCTCGATGCACTTCAGGATGACGGGCTTGAGGGTCAGGAGGTCGTTGTTGAGTTGATCGCCGTTGAAGGTGGCGGCCACAGCGTCGTGCTTGGTCGTGCGGCGCTCTCGGTCCGCTGCACGTGCTCGGGGTAGAGCACGCGCTCCCGCACGGTGTCATCCTGCTCATGCGCCTGCACGTCCGCCATACCGCCCTCCTACCGCGCCAACGGCGTCGCCGGCGCGAGGATGTTCCCCACCGCGCGCAGTTTCGCCCGGCAATCCGCCCCCGCCGCCGAGAGATCCAGCACCCAGTTCGCCAGCACCTCATCCCACCGCGCCACGTTGAGATCAGGGGGCGCCGGTGCCTGCGCGCACGTCAGCAGCTGCGGCGGCACGTCCGGCCGCACCAGCGTCGGCTCAGGGGCTGCGGCGCAGCGCGCCAAGAGCACGCACAACAGCGGCAGGAGCAGCACAGTT
>JAJYAF010000495.1 GCA_021779655.1 Pseudomonadota bacterium | reverse complement strand
GCCGGGAGGGCTTTCGCAAGGGCATGGATATCTACATCGCCCGCAACGACAATTCCGCCGCGACCGTCGAGGATTTCTTCGCGGCCATGCAGGAGGCGGCGGGTGAACGCGATTTGCGCCAGATCATGCGCTGGTATGAGCAGGCGGGAACGCCGGAAATCAGTTTCGAGGAAGCGTTCGAGGCTGGAACCTACACGCTGGTTTTGCGGCAGAACACCAGGCCGACGCCTGGGCAGCCGGAGAAGAAGCCGTTTCTCATACCCGTGGCGCTCGGCTTGCTGGACGATGCCGGCAGGGAGATTTTGTCCCGTATGGTGGTCTTGCACGAAGCGGAACAGAAATTCACTTTCGAGGGGCTTTCCGGGCGGCCTACGCCCTCGCTGTTCCGGAATTTTTCCGCGCCCGTAAAACTGCTGGGGCAGAGCCGGGAACGGCTGCAATTCCTGGCCGCGCATGATACCGATTTGTTCAATCGCTGGGATTCGTTGCAGCAATACGCGACGCTGGTGCTGCTGGATGCGATTGCCGGGCACCAGCGGGGAGAAGGCTTCACGCTGGATGCGGGGCTTGCGGAGGCGATCGGCAATATTCTGCGCGAAGCCGGGCGCGATCCGGCCTTTGCGGCGGAAGCGCTGGTACTGCCCGGGGAGAGCCTGTTGGCGGATGCCATGGAGATTGTCGATCCCGATGCGATCCATGCCGTGCGCATGGCGGCGCGGGCGGCGCTGGGCGAGGCGTTGCGCGCGGAATTCGCGGCGGCTCATGCCGCTTTCGGCAAGGCCGGTCCGCGCGATATTTCCGGTGCTGCCATGGGCGCGCGGGCGATGAAGAACGTGGCACTCGGCTATCTTGCCGCGGCCGGTGACCGCGCGCCTGCCGCCGATCAGTTCAGGACCGGCGCCAACATGACCGACACGCTGGCGGCGCTGACGATTCTCGCGGATACGGCGGATGCGGCGCGCGATGCGGCGCTGGCGGCGTTTTATGCCACCTGGAACGACAATGCGCTGGTGCTGGATAAATGGTTCTCCGTGCAGGCGCGGGCAAGCGCGCCGGATACGCTCCAGCGGGTGAAGACCCTTGTCCGGCATAAGGATTTCGACCTGAAAAATCCCAACCGCCTGCGTTCCGTGATGGGCGCGCTGGCCGCCAATCCGGCGGTGTTTCATGAGAAGTCGGGCGCCGGCTACCGGCTGTTCGCCGATACGGTGCTCGCGGTGGACGCTATCAATCCGCAGATGGCGGCACGGCTGCTGACCGCGTTCGGCAACTGGCGGCGGTTCGATACGGCGCGGCAGGAATTGATGCGCGGCGAGCTCATGCGTATTCGGGATACCGAAAATCTCAGCAGAAACAGCTTCGAGATGGTCGAGAAATCCTTGAGCTGACGGCAGTGGCAGCCCAGGCGAGCGGGATCAGCGCTGATAGAGCACGCGCAGAATAACCATCCATGGCGGACCAACGTGGCCCTGGTTGTCCGTCGGGACGTGCTGCATGACGACCGCGTCGTCGACATTGCCGCCGACAACATCAATCTCATCCGGCTGGCCGCCGACCACGATGGCGCAATGGGCGGGGAAGCGGTGCGTGGTCGGCAGATCGGCGAAGGTTAGCGACTGCGCGCCCGCCCGCCCGAAGCAGAGCAGATCGCCAAGGCGCGGCGCGTAATCGGCCGGGTTTTCCGCGATCAGCAGCGGGTGCGCGATTTCGCCTTTGGCGGCCCGCGCGGCATAGTTGATATAGCTTGCATGGTCGGGCGAATACGGGAAATCCCGGCCGGCCCCGGCGATACGCATCACGTAGGAGATGAAGGCGGCGGACCAGGCGTAATACCCGTTCGCCGCTACCGGGAAAACATGGCCTTGCGCGTCGTGCTTGCCGGTCCAGGCGTTGTCCGGCTCCGAAGCGTTCATGCCTTCCCACCAATACTCGCCCACGCGCTGCCACAGGCCGGGCTGCCGTTCGCCCATCGTGGCGTCGCGCTGCACGTAGCTTGCGCCCCAGTTGTCGTCGACCCGTTGACCCCAGAGCCGCCATTCGTCCAGCGCGATGGCAACCGCGTCCTGCCGTGAAAAGGGCTCGTAACCCCGCCGCGCGAAGGGCGGGGCGTGCGCATCCGGGGAAACGCAGGAGACAAGCAATAGAAGCGCGCAGATTGCGGCGTTTCCGCGGACGAACCGGAGGCAATCCCTCACGGCGGAAACCTTTATGCCTCGCCTCGGGCGAAGAGCTGCGTCAATGCGGTTTCGTTTGCCGCGCACAAGCCGCGCTCGGTGATCAGGCCGGAGATCAGTCGCGCGGGGGTTACATCGAAAGCCGGATTGGCGGCGGGGCTGTCCTTAGGCACGATGCGGATGGTGGCGATGGTTCCATCCAGCGCGCGGCCCGTGATGGTGGTGACCTCGGTTTGCGCCCGTTCCTCGATAGGGATGTCGGAGAGGCCGTCGCGGATGCTCCAGTCGATGGTGGAGGAAGGCACTGCCACCCAGAAGGGCACGCCGTTATCGCGCGCGGCGAGCGCCTTCAAATAGGTGCCGATTTTGTTCGCGACATCGCCGGAGCGGGTGACACGGTCCGCGCCCAAAATGACGAGATCGACTTCGCCGCGCTGCATCAGGTGTCCGCCGGCATTGTCGGCAATCACGGTATGCGGCACGCCATGCTTGCCGAGCTCCCAGGCCGTGAGCGATGCGCCCTGGTTGCGCGGGCGGGTTTCGTCCACCCACACATGCACGTCGATGCCCTGGTCATGCGCCATATATATAGGTGCGAGCGCCGTGCCCCAGTCCACGGTGGCGATCCATCCGGCGTTGCAATGAGTGAGC
>JAJYAF010000494.1 GCA_021779655.1 Pseudomonadota bacterium | reverse complement strand
AACGGCAGTCAATGAACGCTATCCTTGAGAACAGGCGGTTGAAGAGAGAGCATGGCGGGGTTTTATGCCCGGCCAATGCCATAATAGGCAAATCCCGCGTCGCGCAGGGCCTGCGGGTCGAACACGTTGCGCAGGTCAACCACGGTATTGCCGCGCATCAACGCCCTGAGGGCCACCGGCGCCAGGGCGCGGAATTCGTTCCATTCGGTGACGAGCACCAGCGCATCGGCGCCGTTCAGGGCTTCCGCGGTGCCCGTGGCGTAGACCACGGTTTCCGGCAGCAGCGGCTTCGCGCCAGCCATCGCCTCGGGGTCAAACGCCGTAACCTGCGCGCCAGCGGCCACCAGCCCGTGGATCAGCGGCAGCGAGGGCGCCTCGCGCATGTCATCGGTCTCGGGCTTGAAGGCGAGGCCCAGCACGGCGATGCGCAAGCCCTGCACGCTCCCGCCGCAGGCCGCCACCACGCGCCCCGCCATCGCCTCCTTGCGCGCGTCGTTCACCGCCACCACGGACTCGATGAGCCGCGAGGGCGCGCCGGCCTCCTCGGCGATGCGCATCAGCGCCAGCGTATCCTTGGGGAAGCAGGAGCCGCCGAAACCAGGCCCGGCATGCAGGAACTTGCGGCCGATGCGGCCATCCAGCCCGATGCCGCGCGCCACGTCGTTCACATCCGCGCCCAGTTTCTCGCACAGATCGGCCATTTCATTGATGAAGGTGATCTTCATCGCCAGGAACCCGTTGGCGGCGTATTTGGTCAGCTCGGCACTCTCCAGCCCGGTGAAGACGATCGGCGCCTCGCGCAGATAAAGCGGGCGGTAGAGCCGTTGCAGCACCTCGCGGGCGCGCTCGCTCTCGGCCCCCACCACCACACGGTCCGGCCGCATGAAATCGGTGATCGCGCTGCCCTCGCGCAGAAATTCCGGGTTGGCCGCCACCTCGATCGCGAGATCGGGCCGCAGCTTTTGTGCCAGCTCCGCGATCTTGCGGCCGGTGCCCACCGGCACGGTGGATTTGGTGACGATCACCACCGGGTGGTCCAGCGCGCGCAGCACCTGCTCCACCGCGGCGAATACATAGGTGAGGTCGGCATGGCCGTCGCCCCGGCGGGTGGGTGTGCCGACCGCGATGAACACGGCCTCCGCCCCGGCGATGCCCTCCTCCAGCGTGACGGGGAAGCTCAGACGCCCGGCGGCGGTGTTTTCGGCCACGAGCCGGTCCAGCCCCGGCTCATAGATGGGGATTTTGCCCTCCAGCAGCATGGCGCGCTTGGCGGCATCAGCCTCCACCACCGCGACCGAGACGCCGAATTCGGCGAAACAAGCGCCCGAGACCAAGCCAACATAGCCGCCGCCGATGATCGCAATCTTCATGCTCGTGCCTCCCATTCGCCTGAAAACGGTTCTGACTTGGCCGCATGGCGCAGACAAGCCCCCGCGGCAGGTGGTTGTCATCAATTCTCGGCATCTTCAAATTTGCGCGGCTTTCAGCCATGGTCCGCCGCGCATGAATCCCGCCATCTCCCTCGGCCTGCTCGCCCTGCCCCGGCATATCGCCCTGATGGCCGGGCTGGCCATTTTCTCGGCCATTATCGTGCGCGCGATGGTCGCCGCCGGGGTGCCGGACCATCCCGCCGCCCGCAAGGCGCACAGCCGCGTCACGCCCAAATCCGGCGGGGTGGGGATTGTCGCCGCCTTCATGCTCGGCGTGCTGCTGTTGCACCGCTATGGCCAGGTTTCGCGCATCGCGGAGGGGTATTTCCTCGGCGTCATCGGCGCCGCGTTCCTGATGGCGGGGGTCTCATTTCTCGACGATCTGCTCGATCTCTCATTTGTGATCAAACTGAGCGGACAATTCGCCGCGGCAATTGCCGCCATCGCCGCCGGGCTGTGGATGCCCGCGCTGGCGCTGCCGTATTACGGTATGCTCAACCTCGGCTGGGCGGGCATGCCGCTCACCTTGCTGTTTTTGTTGTTTGTCACCAACGCGATGAACTTCATCGACGGGCTGAACGGCCTGGCCGCCGGGGTGACGCTGATCACTTGCCTGTTCCTGGCCGGGATCGCGGGGAGATACGGCGGGTTTTTCATCTACACCGCATCGCTGCTGCTGGCGGGCGGCGTGCTGGGGTTTCTGCCGTTCAATTTTCCGCGCGCGCGGATTTTCATGGGCGATGTGGGCAGCCAGTTCTGCGGCTTCATGCTGGCGCTGTTTGGCGTCGCGGCGACGCGCTTCGAGGGCGCGCCGCTCTCCTTCCTGCTGGTGCCGCTGCTGCTCTCGGGCGTTTTATACGATGTCGGCTTCACCCTGATCCGCCGGCTGCTGGCGGGCGAGAACATCGCGCGCGCGCATAACGGGCATCTCTACCAGGTGGTGCGCCGCGCGGGGATGGACGCACGCATGGTGACCTTGCTGCACTGGGGGTTCACCGTGCTGGGCGGGGCGAGCGCGCTGGTGTTCCTCAGCCTGCCCCCGGCGTGGAAGCCGCCGCTGCTGGTGCTGCCGCTGGCGGTGCAGATCGGCTGGACGATTTATGTATTCCGCCGCGCGCGGGTGGCCGGTATCGGGGTCTGGTAGGCGGTTCAGAAGCCGAAGATGGAGACCAGCAGCGGCAGCGCCAGCGAGGTGATGATGCCGTTCAGCCCGATCGCCAGCCCGCCGAAGGCGCCGGCCGTCTCGTTGAGGGTGAGCATCCGCGCGGTGGCCAGCCCGTGCGCAACGGTGCCCGCCGCCAGCCCGCGGGCCCGCCAGTCCGCCACGCGGGTAAAGCGGAACATGCCCGAGCAGACCAGGGTGCCGAACATCGCCGTGACCATGACGAACACCGCCG
>JAJYAF010000493.1 GCA_021779655.1 Pseudomonadota bacterium | reverse complement strand
CTGGAAAACGGGCCGATCGTGCTGGCGACGGGCGGCGGCGCCTTTCTCAACGCCGAAACCCGGGCGCTCATCCGCGCTCGCGCCGTTTCCGTGTGGCTGCGCGTGCCCCTGCCCGTCCTGCTCGGGCGCGTGCGGGGCCGCACCCATCGGCCATTGCTGAATGCGGGCGATCCGGCGGAAATCCTGGCCCGGCTCGCCGCCGAGCGGTGCCCGATCTATGCCGAGGCGGATCTCATCGTGGACGGGCTGGACGATCCGCCGGAACAGACCCTGCTGGCGGTAATGGCGGCGCTCGAAGCCTATCGGCCGCCGCTTGAAGTAACCGTCGCGCTATCGGCCCGGAGCTACCCGGTGCTGATCGGCCCGGGCTTGGCCGCCCGCGCCGGCAGGTATCTGGCCCCGGTGCTGCCGCAGAAGCGCTGCGTCATCGTGACCGACGAAACCCTGGCATCGCTGCATCTTCCGGCGCTGGCCGGCAGCCTTGCGGAAACCGGCATCGCCCATCACAGCATCGTGGTCCCGCCGGGCGAGGCTTCGAAAAGCCTGGCGCGCTGGAGCGCGCTGGTGGATGCGCTGCTGGAGCATAGAGTGGATCGGCATACCGCCGTTGTGGCGCTGGGCGGCGGGGTGATCGGCGATCTTGCCGGCTTTGTCGCGGCGGCAACGCTGCGCGGCCTGCCCTTCGTACAAATCCCGACCAGCCTGCTCGCGCAGGTCGATTCCAGCGTCGGCGGCAAAACCGGCATCAACACACGGCACGGCAAAAACCTCGTCGGCGCCTTTCATCAGCCGCTGCTCGTGCTGGCGGATACCGATATGCTGGCGACTCTTTCCATCCGGGAGCGCCGTGCCGGCTACGCCGAAATCGTCAAGGCCGGCCTGATCGGCGACGCCGCGCTCTATGAATGGTGCGAAAGCAACGGGCGCGCCTTGCTGGAAGGCGACACGGCATTACAGGCCGAGGCGGTGGCCCGGGCGGTGCGCTTCAAGGCGGCGATCGTCAGCGATGACGAGCGTGAGGAGAAAGCGGCGGGCGGGCGGGCCTTGCTCAACCTTGGCCACAGTTTCGGGCATGCCCTGGAAGCCGAAAGCGGCTTCGGCGGCGCGCTGCTGCATGGGGAGGCGGTTGCCATCGGCCTGGTTCTGGCCGCGCGGCTTTCCGCCATTCTCGGCTTCTGCGAGGAAGCGCTGGCGCCCCGCATCGCCGCGCATCTGGCCGCGACGGGCCTGCCGCACCGCATTCCCGGCCTGCCCGCGGCGAATCTTCTCGCGCATATGGGTCAGGACAAAAAGATGCGGGGCGGAAGGCTCACCTTTGTGCTGCTGCGGGGCATCGGGGCGGCGTTTACGGAGAGCGCTGTGCCCGAGCAGGCGGCCCGCCAGGCTCTGCTGGAATATGGCGCGATTTAATATCCCCCCGCGCGGGGCTGGCGAGGCGGCCCCGCGCCAAAAACAAAGATCAATCCGGTTCAGGACTGGGCATCGGGCGAGAGGATTTCGCAGCCGGTCGGGCCGGCTTCCAGGCGGCGGCATGCCTCCATTGCCTGCTCATGGGTGAACTGCACCACCCGGGCGCGGTAGATGGTGCCGGCACCGTCATGCACGGCCACCACCACGGGATGGCCGTTCATAAGAATCTGCACAGCCGTAAGCTCGGCAATGCCGATCGCGGCGCGGGCTTTTTCCGCGCTGCCGTAGGCCCCCACCTGGATGCCCCAGCTCGCCGAGGAATACGAAACGGATTCAAAGCTCCGCGCCGGCGTATCCGCCATGGCGGGCTGGATCAGGCCGAAAGCGGGATGCTGGGCGTAGCTTGGCGGAGCGGGCGCTTGCACCGGGGCGGGCGGCGGCAGGGGCGCGGCCATGGCGACCGCCACCGGTGCGGCGGCCGGCACCGGCGGAACGGGCAGCGGCTGCGCGCTGACCGGCTGCGGCGATTCAGGCTCGATTTCCGAGCCGGAGGACGATGAGAGCGAGGCGACCGCCACCGGCGCTTCCGGACTGAGCGGGTTGCCGGGCAACGGCCCGGTCGGCGGCGGGGCGCCGGGGTCGAAACCGGGCGGCACCAGGCCGGGCGCCTCGCTCATCGGCAGCGTGTTCAAGGCAAGCTGATCCGCCTCGGACCGGTCGTGCGGGTAATAGCCCTGGATGTTCGGGGCAATGTTGGCCACATAGTTCACGGTCTCGTTCGGCAGCGGCGTGTGGTAGCTCATATAGTCGTCGAGCCGGCCGGGTCCGGCATTATAGGCGGCAAGGAAGCCCGGCGAGCCATATACCTGGTACATCTCGTGAATATAAGCGGTGCCGGCCATGATATTGTCGTAGGGGTTGAACGGGTCCCCGCCCAGCCCGTAGCGCGAGGCCATTTCCTGGTAGGTTTCTGGTTCAAGCTGCATCAGCCCCATGGCGCCCGCCGGCGAAACGGTGAGCTGGCCGTTCATATATTCCTGCCCGCCGGACTCAACCCGCATCACCTGCCGGATCCACTGCTCCGGCACGTCGAACCGGCTGGCGGCGAGCGCGATATACGGACCCCAGGGATCGCTTGGCGGGCCGGGCGGCCGGTAGTCTCCCGGGGCGTGGGCAAGATAATAGTTCGTGCTGAGGTAGTGCGCCCTGGGCGAGGCGGCACAGCCCGCAAGCCAAACCAGCCCCGCCACGGCAAAGCCGACACGGCCGGCGACCGGCAGCAGGCGAGACACGTTCGGATAACAGGAATCTGATGCCAATAATGAAGCCCCCGGCCCTAAATCATCAACCAGCCCTAATCATAAGGTTGCCGCCATTGGCTTTGGGTTGATAACAGCAAGCTACGGTAACCCGTTAAA
>JAJYAF010000492.1 GCA_021779655.1 Pseudomonadota bacterium | reverse complement strand
TATTTTCATGGTGATGGGCGCGCGCGCCGGGCTTGGCTATTCCTGCTTCGCCAACACCGGTAACGAGGCGTGCGTCGAGTTTTCGGAATATCTCGAGTATCTTGCTGATGATCCGGAGACAAAAGCCGTGCTCGGCTATGTTGAACAGCTGCGCGACGGCCCGCGTTTTCTGGCGGCCGCCACGCGGATGCGCGAACAGGCCAAGCCGCTGTTTCTGCTCAAAGTGGGCGATTCCGAGAAGGCGGCCGAGGCGGCGGCCTCGCACACGGCGGCGATGGCGGGCAATGCCGTTGTTTATAAGGCGGCACTTCGCCAGGCCGGGGCGGCGGTCGGCGGAGATCCTGGCCAGATCATCGACTTTGCCCGCCTGTGGCGCACGGGGCGGCGGCCTGCCGGGCTGCGCACCTGTATTGTCTCCGTCTCAGGCGCCGGCTGCGCCATTCTCGCTGACCGTTTCGCCGAAGCAGGGCTGGAAATTCCCACGCTCCCCGCGGCGGTGCAGGAAAAGCTCGCGGCGCTGCTGCCGCGTTACGGCATGTGGACCAACCCGGTTGATCTGACCGGGCAGGTGACCAATGATCTCAGCTTCTTCACCGCCGCGTTGAATGCGTTGCTTGAGACCGATGCGCTGGATTGCATCGTTTTTTACATCATGGGCTATCTGCTGGATCTGGTGGCGCCCGCGCTCATCGAGGCGGCCGGCAGGACCGGCAAGTTGCTGGTGGCGATTGACCCGGCCGGCGCGGAGCGCGTGGCGGAGCTGGAGGCGGCCGGTGTTGCCGTGCTGCCTGAAATTGGCCAGACGGCGCGTGCGCTCGGCGGCTATCTGGACTGGGCGGCCCGCTCCCGCAAGCCCGGCTGGGTGCCCGTGCCGCACGCGCCGCTCTCCACCGCACCGTATAGGACACTGAACGAGGCGGAGGCGAAATCATTCCTTAAACGCTATGGTCTGCCGGTGGTGGAAGAGCGCATCGCCACCACGGCTGATGAAGCCGCCGCGATGGCGGCGGAACTTGGCTGCCCGGTTGTCGTGAAGATATTGAGCGCCGATATTCTGCACAAAACCGAGGTTGGCGGCGTGCGGCTGGATTTGAAAACGCCTGAGGCCGCGCGCGAGGCTTTCCTGAGTGTTACCGAATCGGCGCGCAAGGCGCGGCCTGAGGCGCGTCTTGAGGGTGTGACGGTGCAGCAGCAGGTTACCGAAGGTGCCGGGATGCTGCTTGGTGTCACGCGTGACCCGGTGTTCGGCCCGGTGCTGACAGCGGGCCTCGGTGGTGTGCTGACCGAGCTGTATCAGGACATATCGCTGCGCCTGCTGCCCATCAATCGCGATATTGCCGTTGAGATGCTGCGAGAATTGAAGGCGTACCCGCTGCTCACCGGTTTCCGCGGCGCCAAGCCCGCTGATGAGGAAGCGCTGATCGAGGTCATGCTGAAGCTCTCCGATATGGTGATGCAGGCGGGCTCTACCCTGCGCGATGTTGAAATCAATCCGGTTCTCGTGCGCCCGGACGGGCAGGGGGCGGTTATTGTCGATGCGCTGATCAGCGCGCAAATCTGAAGGCCAGGGGGAATTGTGATGTCTGCAACCAATAAGCAATGGACTTTAATCCGCCGCCCGGTTGGCGATGATGTAGATGCGTGCCTGCGCTTTGAGGAAAAGCCGAAGCCTGAGGTGCAGCCTGGGCAGATGCTGGTGCGTACCGGATATTTGTCGCTTGATCCCGCCAATCGTTTATGGATGAAGGATGAGCCGAGCTACATGCCGCCCGTGCCGCTGGGCGGGCCGATGTATGGCGGCATCATCGGCACGGTTGAGGCCTCCGCGGTGGCGGGATTCGCGCCGGGTGACCTGGTGACGGGGCTTGGCGGCTGGGCGGAATACCATCTCTTCACCCCGGGTGAGGTGGGGCGCGTAACGCCGGTTGCGGGCGTGCCGCTGAGCGCGTGGATGAGCGTGCTGGGCGCCACCGGGATTACCGCTTATTTCGGCCTTCTTGAGGTTGGCAAACCCAAGGCGGGTGAAACCCTGGTGGTCTCCGCGGCGGCGGGGGCCGTCGGCTCGATCGTCGGGCAGATCGGCAAGATCATGGGCTGCCGCGTGATCGGCATTGCAGGTGGTGCTGAGAAGTGCCGGTATCTGAAAACGCGGTTTGGATTCGATGAAGCCATAGACTACAAAAACGAGGACGTAGCCGCGCGTCTGGCACAGCTGGCGCCGCCGCGTGCGGATGGTGGCGGCGGTGTTGATATGTATTTCGAGAATACCGGTGGCGAGATCGGCAATGCCGTCATCGAGAACATCGCCCTGCGCGGCCGGGTTATGCTGTGCGGGTTGATTTCGCAGTATAACGCCAAGGAGCGGGTGCAGGGTGTGGATCTGACCAAGATCCTGATGCGCCGCGCGACGATCGAGGGGTTCCTGGTGCTCGATTATTTCCCGCGCGCGGCCGAGGCGGTGAGCGCCCTCTCCGGCTGGATACGCGCCGGTCAGCTGGTTTATGACGTTGATGTGCGGGGTGGGATCGAGAACGCGTTGAGCGCCTTCCACAGCCTGTTTGCGCCGGGTGGCGGGCATACCGGCAAGCTGATGGTCAGGATTGATCCGGGCATCGCCTAGCGGCGTAGAAAAAGCGCTGCACATTATACAAATGTCTTGCTATATTATTTTCATTTTGCCATTATTTATATAAATAAATGAAGCCGATTCTGCCTGACGGCGGACGGCATTGGGGGAGCGGGGGGACGATAGCGGCGATCCCAGCTTCTTTTGGCTTCCGCCCCTCACCCGGGCGGCCGAGAGAGACTGCAATATAAAACAAAAAGGGAAGCGAGGAG
>JAJYAF010000491.1 GCA_021779655.1 Pseudomonadota bacterium | reverse complement strand
ATCTGGAGGTTTACGCGCGGCCCCGGGTGGGCCAGAGCGCGATCGTTTGAGGTTCGCTCAACCGAGCGAGCCGAAAGCGTGAATCGCCCTCATAAAAATGGCTGGAGCGCGATCATGCTTAAACCAATTGGGCGCTAAGCGGCCAGCCGGCGCGAGCGGCGGAACAGAACCACGCCCAGAGCCGCCGAGGCCGCGAACATGACGCCGCCGATCAGCAGCATGTGCTCATGGCTGGGCGCGCTGCCCTGGCCGAACACGGCGAAGATGAGGGTTTGCGGGATAAAGCCGAGCGCGGAGCCGGCAAGAAAGGGCAGCGCGGGGATGGAGGAGAGCCCGGCGGCGAGGTTGAGCAGGATGTTGCTGCCCACCGGCATCAGCCGCAGGGTGAGGGTGGCGACGAAGGGCTGCGCGGAGAGTGTGGTGTCAATCCTGGTCAGCGCCTTGCCGAAATAGCGGTGGATGAAATTCTGCCCGATGGCGCGCGCCCAGATGAAATCAAGGCTGCAGGCGAGCACCTGCGCGACCAAAGCGATGGCGGTGCCGTACCATGGGCCGAAGGCGTAGCCCGCGACGAAGGCGGGCACCTGGCGCGGCAGGCCGATGGCGATGAGGAAGGTGGCGGCGAGCAGGAACATCGCGGGGCCCTGCACCCCGCCCCTGGCGACCAGATGCACAAGCTCCGCCTGCGCCGAGGCGGCGCCGAGCAGCGGCAGCGCGGCGGCGGCCGCGATCATGCCGCCGGCCATCAAGGCGGGTTTTAAGGCGCGGGTGGCGGCGATGGCGGTGGGGCTGCGGTTGCTGCGCTCGCTCATCTGTTCGCTCATGGGGTTGGGTCGATTTGCGGTTGTTTCCAGCGCCGTTGCAGCCAGGCGACGCCGAAGAGGTCAACGATGCCGACTTTCAGGCGGTCCCATGTGCCGTAATGCGAGGCGCCGTGGGTGCGCTGGTGGTGGCGCACCGGCACGGAGCCGACGTGGCCCCCCGCGCGGATGAAAAGTGCCGGCAGGAAACGGTGGATATGGTCGAAATGCGGGAGTTCCAGGAACGCCGCGCGGCGGAAGAGTTTTAAGCCGCAGCCGGTGTCGGGCGTGCCGTCGCGCAGCAGATAGCCGCGCACGGCGTTGGCGATGCGCGAGCCCCAGCGCTTGGCTTCGGAGTCTTTGCGGGTGACGCGGTGGCCCGCGATCAGCACCGGTTTGGCGCCCTGCGCCTCGGCGGTGAGGGCGGCGTCCAGCATCGCGGGGATGTCCGCCGGGTCGTTTTGGCCGTCGCCGTCCAGCGTGGCGATGAAGCTGCCGCGCGCGGTTTTAACCCCGGTGATGACCGCGGCGCTCTGGCCGCAGCTGCTGCGATGGCGCACGCGCACCAGGGTGGGCAGGCGGGCGGCGATTTCAGCCAGGATTTTCGGGCTGGCATCGGTGCTGCCGTCGTCGACATAGACGATCTCATGCTCGATCCCGGCCAGCGCCGCGCTGCTGGCGGCGATGAGCGGCGGGATGTTCGCGGCCTCGTTATGCACGGGCACCACGACAGAGATGAGCGGTGTGCCGGGGGCGGTTTCGGGCAAAGTGAGGAATTTTGGTTCGATGTTCATGGGGCTCATTCAGCCGTGGCATTAAGGCGTATCTGTGGCTCAAATCCGTCCAGAAACAGATCGCGCGCGCCAAAGCCGCCTGGTTTGAGTAGAAAATGATAGTTTCCGCCGCTCAGCCAGCGCAGCCCGGCGGCGGCGGCGCCGGTTTCGAGGGTGCGCACGTTCAGACGGTCAAGGATTGCGCTGGCGGTGTCGTTGCCGGTGAGCACGAAGCGGCGCACCCCGGCATCGGCCAGTCCGGCGGCGATTTCCGCGAGAATCGGGGCGGCCGGGAGGCCGTGGTGTAATTTGTCCGGCGTGGTGGAGGCGGTGATGATGAGGGGCTGCCCGCCCTGGGTTTGCGCCCAGGCGAGGGCGTGAGCCGCCGGGTTGGGGGCGGCGGGATCAATCTGCAGGAAGGGCAGGGCATGCCGCGCGGCGCCGAGTTGATAGAGGGTTTGGCGGTCCAGCGCGCCGGAGAGGATGGCCAGCGCGCCGCCGGGCGCCTCTGCGCCGTGGCCGGTTTCAGCCGGGCAAAGCCAGGCGGGGCCGCCGCGGAGTGGTTGCGCCGCCACGGCGGCGGCAATGGCCGCGCATTGCGCCATGTCCACGGCATCAAGCAGCGCCAGCGCGGCGCCTTGTTCCTTGAGCGCGGCGAGCTTGCGCCGGATTGCGGGAACCCCGGCGGCCACCACCTCATGCTGCACCACCGCCACCCGGCCGGAGAGCGCCGTGCGCAGCGCATGGTGCAGATTGACGGCCAGCCGCCCATCCTGGAACAGATGCCCCTGATACACGGTGCGCCCCAGCGCCGGGGCCGCGAAGCTCGCCGCCATGAAACCGGTGCCTGATTGTTCGATCAGGCAATCCATCATCGGGGCCAGGGCGCTGGCATCGGGCGCGGCCTCCTGGTTGCCGAAGCTGAAAAACAGCTGGTCCGGGCTGGTTTGCAGGGCGGACATGACCTCGCGCCCGCTCAGCGCCAAGCCGGCGGGGGCGAGAATTGCGTTGCCGGCATCAGTGCCGCGCGCCAAGCGGGTGCCAGCACCCCAGGCGGTGGCCAGGGCAACGGCGTCCTGCAAGGTCCAGGCGAGGGCGGAAGGGCTCAGCTGTGGCATATTGTCATGATTTTTTAATCAGCATGCCGGGATAAATGGCACGGCGCAAGGCGGGCTTCCAGACCGGCCGCGGAAAAAACATTCGTGGCGGTAATCATCCTGGCTGTCCCGGCTTTAATTGTTTTGCGGCCTTGGCTTGGCCGGGGGGC
>JAJYAF010000032.1 GCA_021779655.1 Pseudomonadota bacterium | reverse complement strand
ATCTGCCGGTAGAAGAAGGTGAGCAGCAGCGTGCGGATATGGGAACCGTCCACGTCGGCGTCGGTCATGATGACGACGCGGTGATAGCGCGCCTTGGTCACATCGAACCCGCCCTGCTCCGGATCGCCCCGGCCGATGCCGGTGCCAAGCGCGGTGATGAGCGTGCCGATTTCCGCGCTGCTCAGCATTTTATCGAAGCGGGCGCGTTCCACGTTGAGGATTTTGCCTTTCAGCGGCAGGATCGCCTGGAACTTCCGGTCCCTTCCCTGCTTGGCGGAACCGCCGGCGGAATCGCCCTCCACCAGGAACAGCTCCGATTTCGCGGGGTCGCGCTCCTGGCAGTCGGCAAGCTTGCCCGGCAGGGTGGAAATATCCAGAATCCCCTTGCGCCGGGTCAGCTCGCGCGCCTTGCGCGCCGCCTCGCGCGCGGCCGCGGCGTCCATCACTTTCTGCACGATCAGCCGGGCTTCCTTCGGATGGGTTTCGAACCAGTGGCCGAGCGCATCCGCAACGGCGGCCTGCACCACCGGCTGGACCTCGGAGCTGATCAGCTTGTCCTTGGTCTGCGAGGAGAATTTCGGGTCCGGAACCTTTACCGAAAGCACCGCCGTCATGCCTTCGCGCATATCCTCGCCGTTCAGCTCCAGATTGTCTTTCTTGCTCATTCCTTGGGCGTATTTTGAAATCACCCGGGTCAGCGCCGCGCGGAAGCCGGCGAGATGCGTGCCGCCGTCGCGCTGCGGGATGTTGTTGGTGAAGCATAGCATCGTTTCATGATAGGAATCGTTCCAGGTAAGCGCGAACTCCACCTTGATCCCGCTTTCCTTCACCTCGCTCAGCGCGGTGATGGGCGCCGCCAGCACCGAGGCTTTCGCACGGTCCAGCCAGATGGCGAATTCGGCCACACCGCCCGCATAGCAGAAGGCCGCTTCCTGTTCCGGCGTATGCCGCTCGTCCCGCAGGGCGATAGAGAGGCCCGAGTTGAGAAAGGCAAGCTCGCGCAGCCGGCGTTCGAACACAGCATAGTCGAATTCGGTCCGCGTGAAGGTGGCGGAGGAGGGTTTGAACGTGACCTCTGTGCCGTTTTCATGCTCCGAAGGCCCAAGCGCCTTCAGCGGCGCCACGGTCTCCCCCTGTTCGAAACGGATGAAATACGCCACCCCGTTGCGCCAGATGCGCACCTCCATCCATTCCGAGAGCGCATTGACAACGGCCGCGCCCACGCCGTGCAGCCCGCCGGAAACCTTGTAGGAATTCTGGTTGAACTTACCGCCGGCGTGCAGTTTCGTCAGCACCACTTCGGCCGCCGAGACGCCTTCCTCCGCGTGGATGTCGGTCGGGATGCCGCGGCCATTGTCGCGCACGGTCATGCTGCCATCGCCGTTCAGCACAACCTCGACCCGCGTGGCATAGCCGGCCTGCGCTTCGTCCACCGCGTTGTCGATGATCTCGAAGCCCATGTGATGCAGGCCGGAGCCGTCATCGGTGTCGCCGATATACATCCCCGGCCGCTTGCGCACGGCATCCAGCCCCCGGAGCACGCTGATCGAGGCAGCGTCGTAGGCGTCGCTTCGGGGCGCGCCCGGATCGTTGGGCGGCACGGCGGATTCGGTCATGAAGGCGGTTGCTCCATAAAATCGGGAATGCGGTCTTTATAGGCCGATTCACCGCCAAAGGCTAATCCCGCCGGCCGCTCAAAAACGGCGTGTCGGCGTCATCGCCCCGCAGGTCTGCCAGCCGATTTCGCGGAGGCTGCGCAATGCCGCCTGGTGTTGTCCATCGGCGCCTCCGCCCGATTCGCCATGTGGGTCAGGACGCGGGGGAGCGGGGAAGGATGATCAAGGGGCGATCAGCCGCGCAAGGGCGGTAACGCCATTGCGAAAGGCGCCTTTGCGCTCGGCCGCCGGCTCGCCGAATTGGGCCGCCCGGCCAAGCTGGCGAGGCATGTCGGGGATTACGATATGGAAAGCGGAACCGAGGGCATGTTCAAGATAGGATTGCGTAAGCCCGCCAGGACGCCCGGCACGGTTCAGCACCAGGGTCAGTTTCGGCGAGACTTCCGGGCTGTGCGGGAGGCGGGAAATTTTCTCGAAATTGCGGATGGCGAGCATCGTCGGGTCGAGGACGACGATTTTATGCTGGGCGAGATATTGCAGGTCGCGGGCGAAGGGCATCTGCCGCGCGCCGACATCGGCGATGACGAAGTTGTAGCGGATTTTCAAGGTCTGGCAGAGCATCGCCGCCCCGCCCTCGGTGTATTCCGCGCCGCCGGTAAGCGGTTCGGCCGCCGCCAGGACGTGCAGCCGTTCCCCCGCCGGCTGGGCGGCGCGCTCGATCAGCAGATGATCGACACGGTCCGGCGCCTCCAGCGCGGTTCGCAATCCGGTGGTGGGCTGCACGTTCAGCGCCAGCGCCGCGGTGCCCATATGCAGGTCCGAATCGAGCAGAACCGTGTGCCGGTGCATCTCGCTGCCGAGGACCCAGGCGAGATTGGCCGCGATAGTGGAACAGCCGACCCCGCCGCGTACACCGGAAACGGTAACCAGGCGGCCGCCGCGCTGCTGCGGAATCGCTTCCGCGGCGGGCTGAATCCAGGGCAGGAAATGCCGCTCCACGGCGTCGCGCGTCAGCGGTTTTTGCAAATACTCGCGCACCCCCATACCGCGCGTGATGGCGCGATAGAAGCTCACCTCCCGGCTCTCGCCGATCATCAGAATAACCGCTCCGGCTTCCACAACCTCTGCCAGGTCCTGGATGGCGTTAAGCGGCTGGCTTTCGCCGGAGAGGTCGATCAGCACGATCTCCGGAGTGCGCATGCCACTCAGCAGCTCGAGCGCCGCGCGGAAGCCCACAACATGCAGTTCCTGGCTGCCGGGAAGCGCCGGCTCCAGCACGTCGCGCAGCAGGCCGGCGGTTGTCTCGTCCGACACGAAGCCAATGAACCGGCGGCGGATGACCGCCTGGGTAAGCGCGGGTGAAGGTGACCCGAAAACTGTTCTCACGCTGGAGGTGCTGGCGTTGGCCATGCCGAAAAACTTTTCAGAAAACGTAGGCGCCCAGAAATGCCAAAGCAGGTTTTCCACTTTGTTAATAGGCAATGTCGGTGGAACGGGGTTTTGCGGCAGCTTCGGCAATTTCGGGCTTGCGAAGCGGCGCCCGGCCCCTATGGCGTGATCACGCGCGGCAGGCCGGGACGCGGCGCCAGGCTTTCGCCCGGCGTGATCACTTGGACCAGCCGCGCCGCCGGGGCCTCGATGATCACGCCAGCGTCAATCATGCCAGTGACGCCGGGGTCAATCACGCCGGAGTCGGGCCAGTCGAATTCCGGCGGTTCCGTTGCCTGGCCGCCCATGCGCTGCCAGGCCGCCAGCACCCGGCGTTGATAGGGCAGGCCAAGCTCGGGCAGGCCGGAGTGGTAGTCCGCGATCGCCGCCTCCCAGGAGCCGGTGCGCAGCTTGAGCCGGGCCAGGAAGCGGGCGGCGGCCCGCGCATTGGCCGCGGGATCGAAAGCCTCGTCTAGCGAGGCGAAGGCTTGCGCGTGCTGCTCCAGGCTGATCTGAAAACAGCCGATATCCACATCCCGGGCGCCGGAGGCGAGCGCCATGCGCGTGAAGGCTGCCGCCTCCTGCTCGCTGGCGAAATAATGGCCGATACCGTCGGCGTTCACGGTCCAGGGCCAGGGCGATACACGGCCGGTGACTGGGTCGGATCTGCCGGATTCAACCAGGCCGATCGCTTGCAGCAGGTTGGCCGGCAGCGCGCCCTGCGCTTCCGCGGCACGCCCCACCGTCTGGCAGACCGGTCGCGCCGGCACGTCGGCGAAGGCCGCAACACACGCACAGATCCAGAATAGCGGGACCCGGAACCAAATTCTTGCCATGCGACGCCAGGCGGTGAGAAAACCGCCCGGTCATTACAGTTCCAGCTTTCTAAAGCCATAACAGCAGTTTAATTTTTAAGCGAAGCCTGGGAAACTTGGCGGAAGCCAGGGCCGTTGCCACCTCAACCATCGACACGGACCGTAATTCATCCAGGAGAGGATTCCATGCGCACGATCTGGCTCGCTTCCACGGCATTGATGATGAGCGCCGGCTTGGCCCTTGCCCAGTCATCGCCCACCGCTTCCACTACCGCACCGGCGCCGACCGGGTCGATTGCCTCCCCGCAAACGGCGCCGCAGAGCGCATCGCCAGGCAATATGGCGCCGACCAGCAGCCCGACGGGAACGCAGCAGCTTACTCCTGCCCCTTCCGCCGGCGGCAACGGCACGACCGGCGGCAATGGCATGACCGGTGACACCGGGATGACCAGCGGCGGTGACATGACCGGCAGCGGTACGACCGGCGGCACCATGACCGGCAGCGGCACGGCCGGCGGCGGTGACATGACCGGCGGAAGCGGCGGAACGGCTGCAACAACCGGATCGCACCATCACTGGGATCATATGGGCGCGATGCATCATCTGCCCGCCGATGCAACTCCGGCAGTCTATCTGCACATCGCTCAGGCTGCCATCCGCCATCACAACGCGACCCTCGCCGACGAGGCGCTGAGCCATGCTGAAACCCGGCTCCTCAACCGCGCCGTGCCGCAAGGCCAGGTCGGGTCCGATACCAGCCCGGTGATCCAGTCCATCGAAACTGCGCGGCATGCGCTGAAGTCCGGCGATTACGAATCGGCTTCCGCGGCTGTCCAACAGGCTTCCGGCTCTGTGGGCGGCATGTAAACCCGCCATAACCCAAGCGAAACCCCGGGGATAAGCTTTTATGATCCCCGGGGTTTGTTTTGTCCCGGATTTCCCAGATGCCCTGGGCATCTAGGGACACCTACAGGAGAATACGATATGGAAATAAATGTGATATAGCTTTCCGGCGCCTGGACATGGAGAGGTGGCGGGTGCAAGGGGATCGAGCGATGGCCGGGCACCGCGAAACCGCCACCACGCCATTCTGGCTTCCGGTAGGGCTGAAAATCAGGCTATCCTGCCGTCAATCAGGGGCGGATGGGCCGCTCGTCTGGGAAATGTCGGATGGGAGACGATGCCAAAAATACAAATATCCGGTCCATCCGATGACGCCCACCCGCGGCGGAGGGGCAGACATGCAGGGTACATCAGCGCAGCGGGTCTTTCGCTGGCGCCGCTGGTTTGCGTCTGGCTCGTTTTAGGAGCCGTGCTGACATCGCCTGCGCGGGCGCAGCCGTATAATCTGCTTGTCGGCAGTGGCGGCAGCGGCGGCGGCGATGGCGGTGCGGGTGGCGTCACGGGTGGCAATGGCGGCCAGGACTTTTTCCTCGCGGGCGGCGGCGGGGGCACCGCCCTTTCGGGGACTACGCAGACGGTTGGCAGCCCGTATGAAGTCGACGGCACCAATCCCGCCGGCATTCTTTCCGTTGTGATCGGCGGCGGCGGCGGCGGCGGCGATGGCGGCAATCAGGGCGGCATCAACGGCGCGGACGGCGGGAACGGCGAAATCGATGTTACCGCCGGCGGGACGCTGGACGTCTCTCAAACTCTGCGTATTGGCGGGGCCGGTGGCGGCGGCGGCAGCGGTGGTGCTGGCGACACGCGCGGGGCAATGGCGGTAACGGCGGAATCGGAACGCTCACCATTACTGGCGGTTCAACCGTCATTGTCGGCAATCAGCTCACTGTCGGCGGTCCAGGCGGCACGGGGGTAATTGCGGTTGCTCGGGAAATGGCGGGGCGGGCGGCGCAGGCGTGCTCAACCTCGGTGGTGACAGCTCACTTGAGCTGACCGGCGCTACCTTCATCATCAACGGCAACGGCGTGCTCAATATCGGCAACGCCATCCCCGACGGCACCACCGCCGGCACGATCTCGGGATTGAGCGGCAGCATCGTCAATGGCGGCGCGATCAACTTCAACCAATCCGATGCCGCCTACACATTCTCCACCACTATCTCCGGCAGCGGCATGGTTGCTCAGAGCGCCGGCGGCACGACCTTCCTGACCGGCGACAACAGCTACACCGGCGCGACCGCGGTTGATACCGGTACACTGACGCTCTCCGGCGGCGGCTCGATTGCCGGCAGCTCGAGCCTGGCTCTGTCCTCTGGCAGCTTCGATATTTCCGGAACAGCCTCCGGCACCACCCTCCAGGGGCTGACCGGCAGCGGCAATGTGAAGCTCGGCGGTGAGACCCTGACCATCGATAACACTGCCAACGATAACTTTGACGGCGTCGTTTCCGGAACGGGCGGCGTGACCAAATCCGGCAGCGGCACGCTGACCCTGACCGGCGCCAATATTTATAATGGCGAGACCGATATTAAGGCGGGGACGTTGGCGGTTGTGGGCAGCCTGTACTCTACCGGCCCCGTGACCCTCAGCGGGGCGAGCGCGACGTTGGACATCAGCGGGGACAGCGCCGGGCAAACCATCGGCGCGCTGTCAGGGGTCGCGGGCAGCAACGTTAGTATCGGGAGCAACACGCTCACGTTTGGAGACGCCGGCGACACGGAATTCGCCGGCAGCTTTACCGGTACCGGCAACCTGGTCAAGCAAGGTAGCGGTACGGTTGTGTTGAACGGTGCCTTGTCCGGTTTCGCAGGCTCAACCGCCATCACGGCCGGCACGTTGGAGGTGGGCGATGCCGCCGACGCCGCGGCCGGCCTGGGCGGTGATGTCACGGTTGCGAACGGCGCCACACTGCGCGGGCATGGCGCCATCGGCGGTAATGTCGTCAATGACGGCACCGTCCGGCCCGGCGGGTCCATCGGCATCCTGACGGTGGACGGCGACTACACGCAGAACAGCGGCGGCACGCTGAACATCGAGGTCACGCCCAGTACAGTGGCCGGCACAGGCTACGACCAGTTGCAGGTGCGCGGCAGCGCCAGCCTGAGCGGTGCGCTCGCGGTGCAGGTAGACCGCGGTACCTATATCGTGGGCAGCCAGTATGATATCCTGCGCGCCACCGGCGGCGTCAGCGGCAGTTTCACGACAGCCAGCTACAACCCTGCCTATGCGGCATACATCACGCCGGTCGTCACCTATAGCGCCAATGATGTAACGCTGGAGCTGACCCCGACGTCTCCGTCGGTTAACTATTCGAACAGTCTCGCGTTTTCTAGTGGACGGATCTACGTGGCAAGCAATTTGGCTCAGGACGCTTCCCTGTTCGCCGCGCTTGCTTCTCCGCTGGATAATGCCGCCGGGCCGGCCGCGGCCAGCGGCGGAACCGACCGGGGTTATTGGCTGCATGGCCTTGGCAGTTTCGGGCATGCCAACGGATACGACATCAACGAAAAAGGCTACGTGATCGGCAAGGGCTTCGACATCTCGCCAAACCTCGTGTTCGGCCTGGCGGTCTCCAACCTGTACACATCGACGTCGGATGCTGCTTCCAGTGTGGACGGCACCTCCTTTGGCGCGCTCGGCTACGGAATCTATACCAGGGACCGTTTGATCGTCTCGGCAAGTGCCGGAGTTGGGCACTTGGCAACAAACATCAGCCGCGGCCTGCCGACACTCGGCGAAACCGCCAAGGCGTCAAGCAATGGCGCCTACGAGGCCGCGTCACTGCGCCTGCAATACCGCCTGGGTGGGCCGGAGTGCTTTGTGATCCCCTATGGCTCGGCAAGCTATCTGCATACCGGTACGGGAAGCGCTGTCGAGACCGGTGCCAGCATCCTGGACCTGCGCTACGATGCAATCTCCATGAACCTGGCCGAGCTGGGCGGCGGCATAATGGCGGGCTTCGACGCGCCGACGAGATACGGCGTACTGACGCCTTGGGTGCAGCTTGGCGGGGAAGGCACGCTGGGCAATGCCCGTGTCCGGAATACCGAGACCCTGGGGACCCTGACCACCGGCGAGACTGCACTGGCGGCACCGGAGGGCGCGTTCATGCCCGCAGCTGGCGTGGATTTGATCGGTCAGCGGCAATGGCGCATCGCCGCCGCCTGGGGAGGACAGTTCGGCAGCGCCACCAGCGTGGAAAGCTTCAGCCTCGAAGGAAGATACGTGTGGTGACCGGTTGTACCGGTGAGTTGGACCTGCTTCGGAAAAATGGAGAGCTAAAACCGAGCATCGTCCGGATGCCAGCGCCCCGCAACGCGCCTATTCGCTTTTGGGTCTCGCTTTTGTACGGCTTTGCGGCTATGCGGGGCGCGTCTCTCCCATTGCGCATTTGATCTCCCGCATACCGGCATCCGGCGCGCGGGCGGCGTTCGCGCCAGTTTCAGGTTACTCATGTCCAAGCAGAATATCCGCAATATCGCCATCATCGCCCACGTGGATCATGGCAAGACCACCCTGGTGGACCAGCTCCTGAAGCAGTCCGGGGCATTCCACGCCCACGCCGCCGTGGCGGAGCGCGCGCTCGACCGCAACGAGCTGGAAAAGGAACGCGGCATCACCATCCTCGCCAAGGTTGCGTCGGTGGTCTGGAACGGCACGCGCATCAACATCGTGGACACGCCGGGACATGCCGATTTCGGCGGCGAGGTGGAGCGTATCCTGAACATGGTGGATGGCGCGGTGATCCTGGTGGATGCCGCGGAAGGCGTACTGCCGCAGACCAAGTTCGTGCTCGGCAAGGCGCTGGCGCGCGGCCTCAAACCCATCGCGGTGGTGAACAAGATCGACCGGCAGGACGCCAGGCCGGACGCGGTGCATACCGAGCTGTTCGACCTGTTCGCGGCGCTCGGCGCCACCGACGAGCAGCTCGATTTTCCCATGCTCTATGCCTCGGGCCGGCAGGGCTGGGCGGTGCGCTCGCTCGAAGAGCCACGGGAGAACCTCGCCCCGCTTTTCGATTTGATCCTGGACCATGTGCCGGCGCCCGATCTGGATACAGACGCCCCGTTCGGCATGGTCGCCTCGATCCTGGAATACGACGCCTTTCTCGGCCGGGTGCTGACCGGGCGGGTGGAGCAGGGCCGGGCGAGCGTGAACATGCCGGTCAAGGTGCTGCGGCTGGATGGCAGCGTGGTGGAGACCGGGCGGCTGACCAAGCTGCTTTCCTTCCGCGGGCTGGAACGCGTGCCGGTGGAGGAAGTGCATGCCGGCGATATCATCGCCGTGGCCGGGCTCGCGGCGGCGACGGTGCCGGAAACCATCGGCGCGCCCGATCTGCCGGCCGCCCTGCCCGCCACGCCGATCGACCCGCCCACGCTTTCCATGACCTTCCGCATCAATGACGGGCCGCTGGCGGGCCGCGCCGGCAAGAAAATCACCTCCCGCCAGATCCGCGAGCGGCTGCTGGCGGAAGCGGAAGGCAACGTGGCGATCCGGGTTGCCACCTCCGCCAGCGAGACCGACGCGTTCGAGGTCTCCGGCCGCGGCGAATTGCAGCTCGGCGTGCTGATCGAGCAGATGCGGCGCGAGGGGTTCGAGCTCACCATCGGCCGGCCGAAGGTGCTGACCCGCAACAACCCCGGGACCGGCGCGCGCGAGGAGCCCTACGAGGATGTGCTGATCGACGTGGACGAGCCCTATGCCGGTGTGGTGGTGGACAAGATGTCCCGCCGCAAGGGGGAGCTTTCGGATATCCGTCCGTCCGGCGGCGGCAAGCAGCGGCTGACCTTCCGTATCCCCTCCAGGGGGCTGATCGGCTACCATGGAGAGTTTCTCACCGACACGCGCGGCACCGGCATCATGAACCGGCTTTTCGCCGGCTACGGGCCGTGGAAGGGCGCGATCGAGGGCCGGCGGAACGGCGCGCTGATCTCCTCGGCCGATGGTGAGGCGGTGCAGTACGCCCTGTTCTCTCTGCAGGATCGCGGCGCGCTGTTCGTCTCCCCCGGCGACAAGGTTTATGTCGGCATGATCGTGGGTGAACACTCGCGCGAGAACGATCTGGACGTGAACCCGGTGAAGGAGAAAAAGCTCACCAATATCCGCGCCGCCGGCAAGGACGAGGCCTTGCTGCTGACACCGCCGCGCCGGATGTCGCTGGAGCAGGCGATCGCCTATGTGGAGGACGACGAGCTGGTGGAAGTCACGCCGGACGCGGTGCGGCTGCGCAAGCGGCATCTGGACCCCAATGCCCGCAAACGCGCCGACCGCGCGGCGAGCGACGCGGCCTGAACGCCTCCGGCCGGCTGAGCATTCCGGGAGCTTGGACCAGCGGGTTTCGGTGCCGCCCTTTTTCCTTGCCCAGCCTTCCCGATCCGGCATAGGGAAACGGCCACGCCGGTTTTTTTGCGGCCGCCTGACGAAGGATTTCCCATTTCGCGCCCTCCCCTGCCGCCTTTCGATGCCTCATCCGCGGCGCAAAAAGTCCGCATGGCGGAGGATGCCTGGAACAGCCGCGAGCCGGAGAAGGTGGCGCTTGCCTATACGCCGGACAGCCAATGGCGAAACCGGGCGGAATTTCTCTCCGGCCGCACGGAAATCATCGGCTTTCTCAAGCGCAAATGGGTGCGCGAGCTTGGCTACCGGCTCATCAAGGAGCCATGGGCCTGGGGGGCTGACCGCATCGCGGTGCGCTTTGCCTATGAATGGCATGATGATTCCGGCCAGTGGTTCCGCTCCCACGGCAACGAGAACTGGGAATTCGACGAATCCGGCCTCATGCGCCGGCGCATCGCCTCGATCAACGATCTGCCCATCCGGCCCGATGAGCGGCTATTCCACTGGCCGCAGGGTCCGCGCCCGCCGGAGCATCCGGGTCTTTCGGCGCTCGGTCTTTAATCCGCCGGCTTTATCCGCCGGCGGGAATGTTTTAGCTCACCCTCGCATGGGCTTCACGGCATGTTGAAAGGCGCCTTCACGGTCGGCATGTGGACCGCGGCAAGCCGTATCCTGGGCTTCGCCCGCGACATGCTGATTGCCGCCATTCTCGGAACCGGGCCGATCGCGGACGCGTTTTTCGTGGCGCTTCGCCTGCCCAATTTGTTCCGCCGGCTGTTCGGCGAGGGCGCGTTCAATGCCGCCTTCGTGCCCTCCATTTCGCAGATCCTGCATGTCGAGGGCCAGGAAGCGGCGAAAGAATTTGCCGAGGAGGCAACCGCCGTCATGGTATTCTGGCTGGGGATGCTCACGCTCCTCGGCGAATTCGGAATGCCCTGGCTGCTCTGGGTCCTGGCGCCCGGATTTTCCGGCGATCAGCATAGATACCTGCTGGCGGTGGCGCTCTCCCGCATCATGTTTCCGTATCTGTTTTTCGTCTGCCTCGCCGCGCTGTTCTCGGGCGTGCTGAATGCGCTGAACCGGTTTGCCGCGGCCGCGGCGGCGCCCATGCTGTTCAATGTGTTTGCCATCGCCTTCATGCTGGGACTGACCCCTTACGTGAAAAACGCGGGCTATGCGCTGGCCTGGGGCATCACGGTCTCGGGCGTTGCGCAGCTGCTGCTGCTCATCGCCTCGCTGCGGCGGGCGGGAATGCGCGTGAGGCTGCCGGTGCCGCGGCTGACCCCGCGCATGCGCACGCTGCTGCGGCGCATGACGCCGGGGCTGGTCGGCGCCGGGGTGACGCAACTGAATGTCTCGATCGACATCATCATCGGCACGCTGCTGCCGGCCGGATCGGTTTCCGTTTTATATTACGCGGACCGCGTAAATCAGTTGCCGCTCGGCATTATCGGCACGGCGGCCGGCACCGCGCTGCTGCCGGTGATCAGCCGGCAGGTGGCGCTGGGGGAAGAGGCAACCGCCCTTGCGACATTGAACCGCGCGCTGGAATCGGTGCTGATGCTCACGCTGCCGGCGGCTGTCGGGCTTTCAGTGGCCGGCCGGCAGGTGATCGAACTGTTGTTCGCGCGCGGGGCGTTCAGCCTGCACATGGCGGCGCTCACCGGGCATTCCCTGGCCGCCTTTGCTCTGGGACTGCCGGTTTTCGCGCTGGTCAAGGTGCTAACCCCGGGGTTTTTCGGGCGTGGCGATACGCTGACCCCGCTGAAAATCGGCCTTGTCGCGGTGCTGCTGAACCTGGGCATGAACCTGCTGTTCATGCGCCCGCTGCAAGCGGTGGGCCCGGCGCTGGCCACCAGCCTGGCCTCCGCCTTCAA
>JAJYAF010000490.1:1815-2847 GCA_021779655.1 Pseudomonadota bacterium | reverse complement strand
CATCCGGCGGATATCGCCGACATGCCTGACGATCGTGTCCGCGCACTGGGTGAATCCCTCGATATCGGAGGTCACCTCCCGGCTGAACCGCCGCTTCAGCCGCTCCGCCGAAAGCTGGATCGGGGTGAGCGGATTCTTGATCTCGTGGGCGATCCGGCGCGCCACATCGGCCCAGGCCGCCTTGCGCTGCGCCGAAAGCAGCTCGGTCACGTCGTCGAAGGTGACGACGAAGCCGTCCAGCCCGTCCGGCTTCATTTCGGCACCGATACGCACAAGCAAGGAGCGCTTATGCATCGCCGGTCCGTGTTCGAATTCGGCGGTGGCCGGCCGGTCGGGCGCGGCCATCACGGTTTCGATCAGCGGACCGAATTCCGGCGCGATATCCGCAAGCCGCCGGCCGATATTCGCTTGCAGGTCGGCACCCAGCAATTCGGCCGCCGTGCGGTTCGGCAATTCGATGCGGCCGTTCGCATCCAGGCCGATCACCCCGGCGGATACGCCCGCCAGCACGGTTTCCGTGAAGCGCCTGCGCTCGTCGATCTGGCCATAGGCGTCCATCAGTTCCGCGCGCTGGGCGGAAAGCTGGCTGGTCATGCGGTTGAAGCCGCGCGAGAGTTCGGCGACCTCGTCGCCCGTGTCCTTCTCCGGCACCCGTACCGTGAAATCGCCGGCGCGCACGCGCTCGGCCGCCCGCATCAGGTGGGCGATGGGTTTTGCGATCTGGTTGGCGATGACCAGGCCGATCAGCACCGCGGCGGACAGCACGAGCAGCGCCACGGTGGCGAAGATCAGCCCGAAGGAAATCTCCAGCCCGCGCCGGTTCCGGGACAGCCGCTGATATTCCGCTACCGCCTGCTCGGTACGGTTCACGTGGTCGAGAATCGCGGGGTCGATCGGCTTTTCGATCATCAAAACCGCCGGCGGGGTGAAATTGTCCAGGGGGACCACCGCGCCTTCCAGCGTGTCGTTGGCCAGGTTGCGCACCACCACCTGGCCGCTGGCGGCGCCGTTGAGCTGGTTGGCATCGGTCAT
>JAJYAF010000490.1:0-1805 GCA_021779655.1 Pseudomonadota bacterium | reverse complement strand
CCGAACGTGCCCATCAGCGGGTCGCAGGAAGCGGCTATACCGGTCGAGGGGATGTAGATTTCGGCCTGAGTCAGGCCATGCAGGGCGCATTGGGTCGTCAGGTAGGAGGTGAATTCATCCGGATTGCCGAAGAATATAGCCCCTTGCTGGGCAAGATCGTTGGCAATCGCCAGCGCGTCCAGCCGGATATCGTTCTGATGTTCATCGAGGTATCCCTGCGCGACTTGCAGGCTTTCCTCCAGGGTTGTCTGGACCTTTTGGTTGAACCAGGCCTGGATGCCGAGATTGAAGAACACCGTGGCGAAAATCGCGACGAGGATGGACGGAATCGCGGCCACGACCCCGAACAGGACCACCAGCCGCACATGCAGCCTGGCGCCGGCGGTGCCGCGTTTGTGTTCCTGCACCACCCGGATCACCCGCCCGGCCAGCACGATCACCAGCAGCATCAGCACCGCGAAATCGGCGATGGTCATGCCGATGATGACACCCGAATGCAGCGTCAGCTTCACCCGCCCGGCCAGGACCGCGAACGTGGCGATGCCAAGCACCAGCGCGAGCGAGGCCAGAATCAGCGTGGACAGCCTGCCAAGCGCCAAATCAAGCGCGTTGCCGGCGATGTTGCGGCTTATCGCTCCCGGATCCGGGAAATCCGCCACGCGCTACCTCCGCTCAGCCGACACGTCGCTGCACCCCGATGCCGTGCTCGCGGATCTTTTTGCGCAGGGTGTTGCGATTGAGGCCGAGCAGGGCGGCGGCGCGAATCTGGTTGCCGCGGGTTTCCGCCAGAGTCAGGCGAATCAGCGGCCGCTCCAGCTCCGCCAAAGCGCGTTCGTAGAGCACGCCTTCCTCGCCGGTCTCGCGAACCGTGGTGAGCAGCCGGCCGACATGGCGCTCGATGAGCTGGGCCATCGTATCGGGCGCGTCCTCGTTGAGCGTCACCCCTTCCTGAACCGCGATATGGTCGCTGAGTTCGGGGGCGAGAATCTCCTCGGTGATGACCGCTTGCGGCACCAGGGCGGCAAGCCGGCGGATGAGGTTTTCGAGTTCGCGGACATTGCCGGGCCAGCGATAGGCGGAAAGCATGGTCATCGCGCCGGGACTCACGGATTTCGCGGGCAGGCCTTCGCTTTGGGCGCGCGTGAGAAAATGCTGCACCAGCACGGGAATATCGTCGGGCCGCTCGCGCAGCGGCGGCAACCGGATCGGCACCACGTTCAGCCGGTAGAACAAATCCTCCCGGAACTGCCCGCCACGGATCAGGGCGCGCAGATCCCGATGGGTGGCGGCCACGATGCGGGCATTGGCCCGGATGGGCTGGCGGCCGCCCACGGTGGTGAACTCGCCCTCCTGCAAGACCCGCAACAGGCGTGTCTGCGCCTCGGGCGGCATGTCGCCGATCTCGTCAAGGAACAGGGTGCCGCCATTGGCTTGTTCGAAACGGCCGACATGGCGGTTGGTGGCGCCGGTGAAGGCGCCGCGTTCATGGCCGAAAAGCTCGCTCTCGATCAGTTCGCGCGGGATCGCGGCCATGTTGATGGCAACGAATGGCCCGTTGCGTCGCCGCCCGTAATCGTGCAGCGCCCGGGCCACGAGCTCCTTGCCCGCCCCGCTTTCGCCATTGATCATCACCGTGAGATCGGTGGTGGTGAGCCGGGCGATGACCCGGTAGATTTCCTGCATCGCCGGGCTGCGGCCGATCAGCGGCAGCGCCTCGTCCGAGGGCTTCGGCGGCTCGGCATTGGCGGCGACGCTGAGCGGCTGCTTCATGGCCCGGTCCACCGCCGCCAGCAGATCGCCGAGAT
>JAJYAF010000489.1 GCA_021779655.1 Pseudomonadota bacterium | reverse complement strand
CTGATCCGCAACGATCAGCGAGCTGTTGGATTGCTCGGCCGAAAGCCTGCGGATTTCCGGATTCTCGGGAAGCTCCAGCGCGTCCAGGTGGCCGGTGGCCGTACAGCGTATCTCACCGTCGCTCACCTGCACCGCCGTTCGCGCGCGCAGCGCGCCGATGAGTCCAAGGGGGAACGCGTCCAATGCGAAGGCATCCGTCAGCAGGCCAACTTTCCGATTCTGCCGGACTCTGGCCAGCGCCAGCTGCTGCACCAGCGCCGAACTGGCGTTCGGATCGCCTTCCCAGCAAACACCAAGCGGTAGCTGATAACACTCGGTGCGATTTTCCAGCTTCACCTCCACCTCTGTCAGCAGCATGTCGAGCGCGCGGCCGATTTTATCGGCGCGCGCGAGCCGCACCGATTTTATCGCCGCGTCCTTCGAGGCGAACCATCGCCGGCGCATCAGATAGGCGGGCAGCGCTTCGGTTTCGAGGTTCTTGCGGGCGAGCGGCTCCAGCACGTCTGTCAGTCCGGCGCGCAGCACCAGGGTGTTAAGCTCGGGCAGCGGCTCGGAAGGACGCATATGCCAGGGCGGCAATGCGGCCTCGGTTGCCAGGATGAACCAGTAGAATCCATAAGGGGGCAGCGTGAGCAGATAGGGAAGCTGCCCGATGGGTGGAAAAGCGGCGCCGCCGATCAGGTCCACCGGCACGCGGCCCTCGCAGTTGCCAAGTTGCAGCTCCACCGCCTGCGCGGTGCGCGAAACATTGCACACACAGAGGATCGTTTCGGTCTCGGCGTCTGGCAACGCGTAGGTGCGCAGATAGGCCAGCACCTTCCGATTGCCCGGGTAGAGAAATGTGAGCGCGCCGCGACCGAAAGCCCGATGCCGCTTGCGTACCGTCAGCATCCGCCGCATCCAGTTGAGCAGAGAATGCAAATCGGCCGCCTGCGCCTCGACATTCACCGCATAGAAGCCATACACCGGGTCCATTACCGGCGGCAGGACCAGATCGGCGAAATTGGCGCGGGAGAAGCCGCCGTTCCGATCCGGCGACCATTGCATCGGCGTGCGGACACCATCGCGATCACCCAGATGAATGTTATCGCCCATGCCTATTTCATCCCCGTAATAAATAACCGGGGTGCCGGGCATGGAAAGCAACAGGCTGTTCATCAGCTCTATCCGCCTGCGGTCATGCTCCATCAGGGGGGCAAGCCTGCGGCGGATTCCGAGATTTACCCGCGCGCGCTTGTCCGCCGCATAGGTCTGCCAGAGATAGTCCCGCTCGGAATCCGTTACCATTTCCAGCGTGAGCTCGTCATGGTTGCGCAGAAAAATCGCCCATTGGCAGTTTTCCGGAATTTCCGGCGTTTGGCGCATGATATCCGTTATCGGGAAGCGGTCTTCCTGGGCGATGGCCATATACATGCGCGGCATCAGCGGAAAATGAAACGCCATGTGGCATTCATCGCCGTTTCCGAAATATTGCTGCGCGTCCTCCGGCCATTGATTGGCTTCCGCCAGCAGCATCCTGCCCGGAGCGTGCGCGTCCAAAGCGGCGCGTATCCTTTGGAGAATCGCATGCGTTTCGGCCAGGTTCTCGTTATTCGTGCCCTCTCGCTCCACCAGATAGGGCACGGCATCCAGGCGAAGCCCGTCCACCCCCAGGTCGATCCAGAAGCGCATGATGTTCAGCACCTCATGCAGCACGCGGGGGTTGTCGAAATTCAGATCGGGCTGATGGGAAAAGAAACGGTGCCAGTAATACGCGCCGGCGGTTTCGTCCCAGGTCCAGTTGGATTTCTCCGTATCCACGAATATGATGCGCGTGCCGGCATATTTCTGATCGCTATCGGACCAGACATAAAAATCCCGCGCGGCCGAGCCGGGCTTGGCCTTGCGGGCGCGCTGGAACCAGGGGTGCTGGTCCGAGGTATGATTGATAACGAGTTCGGTAATGACCCGAATGCCCCGCTTATGCGCCTCCGCGATGAGTTTCCGGATGTCGTGGAGATCACCATATTCCGGATGCACGTTCCGGTAGTCGGAGATATCGTAGCCATCGTCCCGCCGCGGAGAAGGGTAGAAGGGCAGCAGCCAGATAACGTTGACACCGAGATCGGCGATGTAATCCAGCTTTTCGATCAGCCCCGGGAAATCCCCCACGCCGTCATTGTTCGAATCGAAAAACGACTTGACATGAACCTGGTAGATCACCGCGTCCTTGTACCATAGCGGATCGTCCTGGGTGATGGGAGCGGGTTTTTTGCGCATGGGCGGCTGGTTCTCTCGCTTTCTACGTGACGGGATTGACGCGCCAGATGCAGAACGGAATTTCATATGGGTTGAGCCACACATTTTGCATCTTGCCGTGCCAGACGAAGTTCACGTCGCGCATCAGGTCCTCGGCCGCGAGCGAGCCATCGTCCGGCAGACCGAAGCGCCAGAGCGGAATTTCGATATCGGCGCTCTGCGCATTGAACGGATCGAGACTGACGGCCGCCAGGATCGCGTTGCCGTCCGCTGATCTTTTGAAGAAATAAAGCACGTTGTCATTGAAGGCATTCAGGAATTCCACGCCCAGATGGGTGCGCAGCGCGGGATTGGCGCGGCGTATCGCGTTCAGCCGCTTTATTTCCGGCACGATGTTGCCGGGCCGGTCGTGGTCCCAGGCCCTGATCTCGTATTTTTCGGAATTCAGGTATTCTTCCCTGCCCGGAATTGCCGTGCTTTCGCATAGTTCGAACCCGTTATAGACCCCCCACAGCCCGGAGAGCGTCGCGGCGAGGGCCGCGCGAATGAGGAAGCCGGCACGGCCGGAATGGTGGAGGAAAAACGGATTGATGTCCGGCGTGTTCACGAA
>JAJYAF010000488.1 GCA_021779655.1 Pseudomonadota bacterium | reverse complement strand
TCTCTCACCGGCCCGAACATGGCCGGGAAATCAACGTATCTTCGGCAGAACGCGCTGATGGTTGTTCTGGCGCAGGCCGGGCTGCCGGTGCCGGCGGAGGCGATGCGGCTTGGCCTTGTGGACCGGCTGTTCTCCCGCGTGGGCGCCGCCGACGATCTGGCCGGCGGGCGCTCCACCTTCATGGTGGAAATGACCGAGACGGCGGCCATCCTGCACCAGGCCGGGCCGAGGAGTTTCGTGATCGTGGACGAGATCGGCCGTGGCACCGGCACGCGGGATGGGCTGGCCATTGCCCAGGCGGTGCTGGAGGAGCTGCACGGGAATATCCGTTGCCGGGCCATATTCGCCACCCATTTCCATGAATTATCCCTGCTTGCCGGGGAGCTGCCAGGGCTGCGGGCGGCGACCCTGCGGGTCAAGGAATGGAAAGGGGAAGTCGTGTTCATGCACGAAGTGGTTGCGGGCGCGGCGCAGCGCAGTTGGGGCGTGCATGTGGCGCGGATCGCCGGGGTGCCGGAATCGGTCACGCGGCGCGCCGAGGCGCTGTTGCAGGCGGCGGAGCGCAACGGCGCGGCGGCCGCCGCGCTGCCGCTGTTTGCCGCGGCCGAACGGGAGGAGACCTCCGAGCGCGACGCCGCGCTGGCGCGCGAGGTTGAAGCCGCGCTGGCGCGCGAGGTTGAAGCCGCGCTGGCGGGGCTTGAGCCGGATGAGTTAACTCCGAGGCAGGCATTATCCGTGTTATATGAGCTACGCACAAAGTTGATGGCGCAACGCAGCAAGGCGGGCTAACGTGAACGACATGCTCGCATCAACCTCCATATCGGTGAGACCGCCGGACATCGTGGCCGCGCTGGCCGAGCTTGTGCCGCTGTCCAACCCGCCGCCGCGCGATGTCGCGCTGGCCGCCTTCCGCCGCCAGCTTGGCCGGTTGCAGGCCCTTGTGCAGACCCGTTTCGAGCGTGACGGGATCAACGGCCTGGCGGCGGCCAGGCTGCATGCCGCGATGATGGACCAACTTGTGAACGCGCTGTTCGGCTATGCGCTGGCCCTGCTGCCCATCGGCCCCGAAGACCGGCTGGTGATGGCGGCAACCGGCGGCTACGGCCGGGCGACGCTTGCCCCGTTCAGCGACATCGACCTGTTGTTCCTCACCACCGGCCCGGCGGCGCCGCGCGTTGAACGGGCGGTGGAATTCATTCTCTACTTCCTTTGGGATCTCGGCCTGAAAGTGGGCCACGCCACCCGCTCCATCGCGGACTGTCTGCAAGCCGCGCGGGACGATGTGACGATCCGCACGAGCCTGCTGGATGCCCGGCGCATCTCGGGCGATGCCGCCCTGTTCGAGGCGTTCCGGTCAGCCTTCCGCGCCGATTGCGCGGCGCAGGGACCGGGCGCGTTCATCGCCGCCAAGCAGGCGGAACGCGCCGCCCGGCACCATCGTTTCGGCGAGACCCCGTTCATGGTCGAGCCGAATGTGAAGGAGGGCAAGGGGGGGCTGCGCGATCTGCAGACGCTCTACTGGCTGGCCCGCTACGCGTTCGACACCTTCGCGATGTCGGAACTGGTGGGCAAGGATGCCCCCGGCGGCGGCATCCTGACCGAAACCGAGGCCCGGGCCTGCAAGCGCGCCTGGTCCTATCTCTGGACCGTGCGGTTTCATCTGCATTACGTGGCCGGCCGGTCGGAGGAGCGGCTGACCTTCGATTTCCAGCCGGTGGTGGGGGCCCGCATGGGCTATACCCGGCACGGCCGGCAGGATGGGGTGGAACGCTTCATGCGCCATTACTTCCTGGTTGTGCGGGAGGTGGCGCGGGTGACGGCGGTGCTGGAGCCGGCGCTGATCCGCTCCGCGCTGGGTCCGCCGGCGATCGCGCCCGAGACCGACGAGGCCCTGCTGGAAGACGGCTTCGCGCTCGCGGACGGCAAGATCCTGTTCGCTCCCGGCCGCGATCTCGCCGCCGACCCAACGGCGATCTTCCGTATCCTGATCACCGCCCGTGACCGGGGGCTTGAACTGCATCCGTTGGCGCTGCGCACACTGATCCGCAGCGCCGGGCTGGGCGCGCGGCTGCGCGGCGATGCCCGCGCCGCGCGGCTGTTTCTCAACCTGCTTTGCGGCGGCGAGGAAGGGGATGCCGAAAAGCGCTGCGATGGCGGCCGCTGGCTGAACCTGCTCAACGAAACCGGCGTGCTCGGGCGCTATCTGCCGGACTGGCGGCGGATCGTCGGCCGGATGCAATTCGATACCTATCATGTATTCACCGTGGATGTGCATACCGTGCAGGCCATCCGGGTACTCAACAGTATCGAATCCGGCCAGCTTTCCAATATCGCGCCGGTGGCGTCGGAACTCGTCGGGCATGTGCAGTCCCACCGCGCCCTGTATGTGGCGCTGCTGCTGCACGACATCGCCAAGGGCCGTGGCGGCGATCATTCGCAGCTCGGCGCCGAAATCGCGTTCCATGTGGGCCCCGCCCTGGGGCTGACGGCCGAGGAGACGGAAATGGTCTCCTGGCTGGTGCTGCACCATCTGCTGCTGAGCCAGACCGCCTTCTCCCGTGATATCGACGATCCGAAAACCATCCTCGACCTGGCGGACACCATCCAGTCGCCCGAGCGGCTGCGGCTCCTCCTGATCCTGACCGTCGCCGATATTCGCGCCGTCAGCCCCAAGGTATGGAACGGCTGGAAGGCAACCTTGCTGCGCGAACTCTATTCCCGCGTCGCCGAGGTTCTGGAGGGCGGGCTTTCCACGACGGAGCGCGATACGCGGATCAATCGCGTGAAGGAGGTGGTTGCCGATCTGCTGAAGGACTGGCCGGAGGACGAGCGGGAGGAATTCCTCTCG
>JAJYAF010000487.1 GCA_021779655.1 Pseudomonadota bacterium | reverse complement strand
TGGCCACCGTATCGAGTGCGGCGGGCACCGCGGCGGATAGGGAACTGAGCGAAACGCCTATCGGTGCCAGCGCGGAGTTAACCGTCGCCGTGGCAACGTTGATAGCTTCTGCCGCCCTGTTCACGGCACTAACCGCCGTGTTGTATGCGGCACTTCCCAGCGTGGTTGCAGCTGGCGCCGCTACCGCCGTGCTGGCCGCCGCAACGGTGCTGCCCACAATTCCCTGGCTCAAGGCGCTGAGCGCGGCGACAGGGTTGCCGTCATTCACATCCGCCGTCACTTGCAGCGCCAGGCTGGTGAGGCTCAACCCCGGGGCCTGGCTGTTATCGGCGAGCACGACACAGACGATCCGGTACGGCATCGGGATATGCCGCGTATCGCAGGCGAACTCGGCAACCAATACCTGGTAGGAAAATACATCCCAAGCAAGCGTGACCACCTGGCCGGCCTGCCGAAGCTTGTCCAGCGTCCGCGCGGTAGCGTTGGCAGCCGCGCCGTCGAGATAACCGAACCAGCCGATATCCGCGTTGTCCGGTCCCATGGCATCCAGCACCCGGCCGCCACCCGGCAGCTTATGCGTAAAGATGGTCTGTAGGCCGCCAATCGGCATGCCCGAGGGTTTTGCCAGGCCGGTAAACTGAATCGGCCCGAGGGTCAGCGTGCCGTATCCGGCGAAAAGCCGGCCTGCGGCGTTGATGGCGGAGAGAATGTTGTTCGTTGTGCTCATGGCGTGCTCAGGGCGGTAACTGTACCTGCCCCGGAATGGGGCGCGATTGGGATGGCATCGGCATGGCCGGACCGGCAGGCATATGAAAGTTTGGAGACGCCCTCTGTCCAACCAGCCTGACATGGAGCGGGTCGCGTTGCGTGCCGCTAGGTGAAAAACCGCCGGAAGCCCGGTTTGCTGCGGTGCTCGCGCCGGCGGCAGGGTGCAAGGCGTTTTGCCCAAGGCCAGTGTTCAGCAGTTCCAGCACCACTGCCCCAGTTAATGCCACCAGCCAGGCGGGCGGGCTGGCCGCAGCAAGAACTTCTTTGCCCCCGGATGTTTCCGCAACATCTGAAGCGGTTCCCGGCATATCGATGCCGGTTCCCGAAAGTTGCGAAAAAATTTCCCGATTGCCGGCCTCAAGCGCAGCCGTGCTGTTTGGCGCAGGCGTTGCGGGCTGCTTCGGCGGAGTATCGGAGTGCTTTCCCGGCTCCAATAGCGGATTCTCGATGACGCTTTCATTGTCAGGGTCAAACTGCCGCAGGAAGGACTTAAAAGGCTGGGATGGGGCGACGAGCTCTTGGGGATCGCTTTCACCAAAGGCAAGCGTCTGCGCCTGCCCTAGCCGCTCATCCCAACCGAGTAGCTGGAGCTCGGGCAAAAACCCCGAGGTGAACGAAGATCCGGGAAGCGGGCCGAGCGGCGCTTGCAACGCCGAGGCCGGCAAGTCTCCTTTCGGGCTTCCTTGCAGAAAGAGGGGAGAATTCAGAGCGCCCCCTGGATCGTTCTCAAGCTGCCTCTCGTAGCCTGCCTGCGGGAACGGCACGGCAATGTTGGCTGTCGCATCGCCGTCCACCCGAAAAAAGCTATCCCCGGCCAGCGCCAAGGCATCCGCCAAAGAAATTGGAAGATTTTTCGCCGGAGGTTGGGAGACGGAGATCGCCTGCAGCATTTCCGCAGGCGAAAGTGTTTTCTCCGGCGAGCCGGGATCGGACATTCGCGAAACAGAGGAATCCTGCGCCCAAGGCGCGGTTAAAGACTGGCTGCCATCGCCGCTTAAGCCACCGAACAGGACACGATCCCACGAACCGGCTTGCTCCGCTTCATCAACTCCCGTGCCCGCCATTGCACGCCCCCCGGCAGCGCCATTTCCGGGCAATACGGGGAGCGCCAAGGAGGGCGGCACTCGTTCCCCCATATCGGCAGCCGCGCCATCGACGGAATTCGCCGTCCGGCTCTGCTTTGGCGTGTGAATCCGGGTAAGCGCGGTTGCAATCTGCGCCGCGGCATCAGTGGCGAGCTCCCACGAGGTTGACATGCCGGCGGTATCCGCGCCCGCCTTCGGCCCAAATTCAAGCCGATCGTTGATTTTATCAATCATACCATACAAACTGGTAAAGCCGCCAAGCGGCTGCTCTACCCCGGCACGAATCCCATTGTCCTGCGCGAGGCTTACACCGATATCGTATATATCAAGATTCATTCTCCCGGCGCTCTGCGCTGAGTCAGCGGCTCGCGCAATTTCGGTAAAACGCGCTGCTGAAGGAGACTTTTTCATTGTTTACCCATTACCGTTTGAAACACGCGAAGCATGTCCATGCGGCGCTGTTCCTCAATTTCTTCGGCTAACATTATTGACGCCGAACGCAGCACCTCATCCATGCTCAGCGCCGCCTCGATCGAGGAGGTAACGCCGGTCATGGTGAGGTACACGGCTTGCCGCAGCAGCGTTCGGCGGCTCAGTTTTTTATGGCGGCCTGCATGTCAGCGCTCTCCGCCTTTATGCTTTCCTGTTTTGCTAGCAGGAATGCGGAGGCTTTGGCCATTCCGGCCAAGCCAAGGCGTCGCACAATTTCCTTCACTTCCTGTTTCGATTGCGGAAACAGCAATTTTTCGCTATCGATCGCCCGAACCTGGCCAGCGATAAAGGCCGGCGCAACCCAGGCAGCGATGGTCTCGAACGAACCGATCACCGCCCAGATTCGCAAGGTCTCCAGCGCGGTAAGTTCGGCAAGTTCGAGTTCAGGTGCTGGCTGGCTTATTGGCTGTTCCGCAACTTCAAGAATGCGTTTCATGTCGTGCCGGGAAAAACGGGAAATACGGCCCTCAATATGCCGTTCATGCGTTGGCATCGGCATAGGAATA
>JAJYAF010000486.1 GCA_021779655.1 Pseudomonadota bacterium | reverse complement strand
GCGCGCGGGGTTGGCGGGGCGGCCGCGCGCGAAATCAAAGCCTTATACCAGCCCGCCACCTGTCTGATAGAGTCAATGAATTGGCGGGCTGGTATGATACCATGCCCACGGCGGCCGCGAAACGCGCCCACGCGCGAAACCCGGAAAAACGCGCCCCCACGAACACGCCGACGCGCGAAGCCCGGACCTGGCCGGATTGCTGCCCGGGTCAAGGTTAAAATCGCGGCGTGGTTGACTATCGGGGTGCGCGGCAAAATATCCGGTTCATGGAAATGCTGTTCCGATGGCCGGCGGGGTGATGAGCGCAACGACGGACACATCGGAGACGCGCACATCGGAAACCGGCGCATCGCCCCCCGGTATATCGGCGCCCGAGGATTTGCGGGAATGCGCGCATTGCGGCCTCATCTGCGCCGTGCCGGCGCTGCGCCCGGCCTTCGGGGCCGACTGCCCCCGCTGCGGGCAGGGGCTGCCCGCGCCGCGGGGCCGAGGCTTCCGGCTGGCGCTTGCCTGTGCGCTGGCCGGCGTCGCGTTTTTCGTGTTCGCGACAATCGCGCCGTTTCTGGAAATCTCCTCCTATGGTCATTTCCGCCTGGCAAGGCTCGAAACCGGGCCGGAGGAGTTGGCGGCCCAAGGCTGGTTCCTTATCGGGATCGTCGTGCTGCTGGTCACGGTGGTCATGCCCGCCACCCGGCTTGCCATCGTCATCGCCACGCTGCTCGGCCTGAACAGGGAATGGGTGCCGCGCGGCCTGTTGCGGGAAACCTTCCGCTGGTACGAGCCGTTGCGGCCCTGGGCGATGGTGGATGTCTATCTGCTGGGTTTCCTGGTCGCCTATTCCCGGCTCGTGGCGCTCGCGCAGGTGCGCCTGGATACCGCGCTGTTCGCGGTCGTCGGGCTTATGCTCTGCATCGCCGCCACCGATACGTTCCTGGATGCCGAGGCGGTCTGGCGCGGCATCGACCAGGGCAAGGCCGCCAACCGCGTCTGCCGGACCGGAACGGCGACGGGGGCAAGGCAGATCGGCTGCCAGAGCTGCGGGCTCGTCAACCAGGCGCTGCCGGGCGATATTTGCCGGCGCTGCGCCATCGTGCTTGAGGATCGCAAGCCGGGGAGCATTACCCGCAGCTGGGCCTATGTCATCGCCGCGCTGATCCTCTACATCCCCTCGAACCTGTTTCCGGTCATGACAATCTCCAATCTGGTGCATACCCAGCAATACACCATCATGGGCGGGGTGTTCGAACTGTTCGAGAGCGGGCTCTGGCCGCTCGCCGCGCTGGTCTTCGTCGCCAGCATCATGATCCCGATCACCAAACTGCTGGCGCTCATGTACATGCTCGTCACCACGCAGCTGGGCAGCCCCGAGTATCTGATCGGCCGCACACGGGCGTTCCGCGTCGTCGATTTCATCGGCCGCTGGTCGATGATCGACGTGTTCATGCTCTCGATTCTCGTCGCCCTGGTCAGGTTCGGCATTTTCGATCAGGTGCAGGCGGAGTTCGGGGCAACCTGCTTCGCCGGCGTGGTGATTTTAACGATGTTCGCGGCCGCCGCGTTCGACCCCCGGCTGATGTGGGACCGCGCCGGGCAACCCGCGGCAACGGCGCGCCTCGCCGCCGGCAAGGCATGAGCGGGCAGGGCACGAGCGGGCCGGGCGAGCAGCCCTCGGAGCCTTCCCGGGCCGAGCCGCAAGCGGCGCCGGCGGCGGCGCTGCCCCGGCGCCGGCGCTTTTCCTTCGTCTGGCTCATTCCGCTCCTCGCTACCGCGATGGCGATCTATCTCGGCTGGCGGACCTATATCGAGCAGGGGCCGGAATTAACCCTCTCCCTGAAAACGGCTGATGGCCTGACCAGCGGGCAGACCCAGGTGAAATACAAGGCGGTGGCGCTCGGCACGGTCGATGGCATCGATCTCTCGCGTGATAACAGCCATGTGATCGTGCATATCCAGATGAACAATGTGGGGCGCCGCTTCCTGACCAACCACGCGCGGTTCTGGGTCGAGGGCGCGCATATTTCGCTGGCCGATCTTTCGAGCATCGGCAGCTACGTGACCGGCGCCTATATCGCGGTCGATCCGGGACCGCCCGGCGGCCATTACCAGACTCATTTCGTCGGCCTCGACGGTCCTCCCGGCGTGCGTTCCGACGAGCCTGGCCGGACCTATACGCTCTACGCCGCCCGGATCGGCTCCCTGCGCACCGGCTCATCCGTCATGTTCCGGGATGTGGTGGTGGGGGAGGTGCTGGGCTACGACATCGGCAACGGCATCAGCCCGGTCAAGCTCAGCATCTTCGTCCGCGCGCCGTTCGACGATTTCGTGCGGCCGGGAAGCCAGTTCTGGGATACCTCCGGCGTTTCGCTCGATGTGCAGCCCGGGCAGTTCCATCTCGAATTCGAATCGATCCAGGCCATCCTCGCCGGCGCCGTCGCGTTCAATCTTCCGCCCCAGGCGATGCACAGCGGTCCAAGCCCGAGCGGCGCGAGCTTCCATCTCTACGCCACCAAGCAGGAAGCGGAAGCGTCGAGCTATGCGGAGGAGGTCCCGGCGGTCACCTATTTCCGCTCCTCGGTCGCCGGCCTCCAGCGGGGCGCGGCGGTACTGATTTACGGCATGCAGGTCGGCGTGGTCACCGATGTGAGTTTGATCGTCGATCCCCGGACCGGGGACGACAAGGTACGGGTCGCCATGGTGCTGCAACCGGAGCGTACCGGGCCCCAGAGCTATTCCCCGACGCCCGCGGAAACCATGATGCTGCTTCAGAAGTTCGTCGATCGCGGCATGCGGGCGGAGGTTGGAACGGCCAATCTCGTCACCGGGCAGAAGGTGATCTCGCTCACCATGGTGCCCAA
>JAJYAF010000485.1 GCA_021779655.1 Pseudomonadota bacterium | reverse complement strand
TCTTGCGAATAGGCTTGCCCGCGACGATGACCCATGAATAACCCCCGGTTCCAAACCGGAAAACTGTGAATCACAAAACAAGCCCGTGCCGGAAGCCCCGATTCTAGTCAGGTTCAAACCGCTCTAGCGCGATCGGTTCGGGTTGGCGCGACCGTGCGCCAATCCGATCCGCGAGCGCACCGCCAAGATATCGATTTGGCAAGATATCGATTTGGCAAGATATTGATCTGGAGCGTGCTGCACGCTCCGGCATCGACATCAAGCTGGGAGCACCTGAAACGATGCAGGAATCCGCTTTCCTTCTCGGCCAACTGTTCAACGGCATATCGGTCGCGTCCCTGTTCGTCATGGCCGCGCTCGGTCTTGCCCTGAGCTTCGGGCTGATGCGGGTCATCAACATGGCGCATGGCGAGATGCTGATGCTGGGCGGATATCTCGCATACCTCACGCTGGAGATTGTTCCCGGCCCGCTTGGCATACTCGTCGCGATGCCGGCGGCCTTTATCGGCGCGGCGCTTGTCGGTGCGCTGCTGGAATGGAGCGTCATCCAGCGGCTTTCCTCCCGCCCGCTCGATACCCTGCTGGCGACGTGGGGCGTATCGCTGATCATGCAGCAGGCGGCGCGCGATCTCTTTGGCGCGATCGGCGTGCAGGTGGTCGCGCCCGGCTGGCTGGACCACGCGATCGTCATCTCCAGCGGACCGCTTGCCGGATTGACCCTGCCGTTCACGCGGCTTTTCATTCTCGGCGTCACCGTGATCACCCTGGGCGCCATCGCCCTGCTTCTCAACAAAACGCGGCTTGGGCTCTATGTCCGGGCGGTCAACCAGGATCGGCCGATCGCCGCGGCGATGGGCGTGAACGCGCGGCTTGTCGATCTCTGCGTCTTTTCGCTTGGCACCGGCGTCGCCGGAATGGCGGGGGTCATTCTCGCCTTGCTCGGCCCGGTTACGCCGAGCGTCGGACAAAGCTACATCGTGCCGGCCTTTCTCGTTGTCATCATGGGCGGGCTTGGCTCGCTCGTCGGCACCACCATCGCCTCGCTCATGGCCGGGGTGTTCACGGCTTTCGTCGAGATTTTCGTCGATGTCAGCCTCGCGCAGGTTCTGATGCTGGTCTTTGTCATCGTGTTCATCCAGTTCCGTCCGCAAGGCGTGATCAGCGCGCGTTCCCGCGCTCTGGAGGGGTGACCATGAAGCCGCCGGTAAAACCCGCCGTTGCCGCCGCCGTGCTGGTGCTGAGCGCCGCGGCTCCGTGGCTCATCTCCTCCTATGAGCTTTCATTGCTGGGCCGGTTTCTCGCGCTGTCCATCGTGGCCATGGGCATCATGCTCATCTGGGGAGAGGCGGGAATCCTTTCGCTCGGCCAGGGCGTCTTCTTTGGCCTGGGCGGATACGCGCTGGCCATGCATCTGAAACTGGAGGGGCTTGATCTCGGCAATGGAGACATGCCGGATTTCATGCAGTGGAGCGGCCTTAGCGCTCTGCCACGGTTCTGGTATCTGTTCGTCAATCCCTGGGTGTCGCTCGTTTTCGTGGTGCTCATTCCGGGACTGTTTGCCGCGGGCTTCTCCTGGCTGGTGTTCCGGCGCCGCGTCGGCGGAGTCTATTTCGCCCTTATCACCCAGGCGCTCGCCCTTGCCTTCGCCACGCTCCTCATCAGCCAGCAGGCCTATACCGGCGGCTTCAACGGCCTGACCGATTTTTCCGGCTTCGATGGACTGGACATTACCTCCGCCCGATCCGCCTGCGTGATCTACTGGATCACGCTTGCCTTGGTCACGGCGAGCTATATCGGCCTGTCCTGGCTGCTGAGGACACATTGGGGGATCATGCTGCGGGCGACGCGCGATGGCGAAAACCGCGTGCGTTTCCTGGGCCACAGCCCGCTGCCTTACAAGATCGGCGCGTTTACCATAGCGGGCGCGCTGGCCGGTATCGGAGGGGCGATGTTCACGCTGCATGCCGGGGTGGTCTCGCCGGCGCTGGTCGGCGTGGTGCCGTCCATCGAAATGGTGGTGTGGGTCGCGGTGGGGGGACGAAACAAGTTGTGGGGCGCTATCGCCGGGACGCTTCTGGTGAATTTCGCCAAGGACCAGATCAGCTCGGCGCTGCCCTCGCTCTGGCTTTACGTGCTCGGCGCGTTGTTCGTTCTCGTGGTCAGCTTCATGGATCAGGGCATTGCCGGCCTGACGGCAAAAACCTTCTTCAAGCGGCACGGCTCGCGCGAACAGCTCGAGGTCGCGGAATGATGCCGGCAGCGCATAGGGCCACGGTATGAGCGCGCCCCTGCTCGCCCTCGATCAGGTCACGGTCGATTTCGACGGGTTCAAGGCGCTGACCGACGTGTCGCTCGCGGTCAACCGGGGCGAGCTGCGCATCCTCATCGGCCCGAATGGCGCCGGCAAATCGACGCTGTGCGACGCGATCATCGGCCGCGTCCGCCCCACAGCTGGCCGTATCTATTTCAAGGAGCGCGATATCACGAAGCTGCCGGAACAGGAGATCGTGCGGCGCGGCGTCTGCCGCAAGTTTCAGACGCCGGGGATACTTCCGGCACTCACCGTTCTCGATAATCTTCTGGTGGCGGGGCGCAAGAATCGCAACTGGTGGCGCGCGCTCACGACCCGCGTTCCGGCGGAGGAGCGCGCCCGCGCCGACGCGATTTTGCAGGTCGTCGGTCTTCGTGACCGGCGCGATGCGCTGGCATCCGAACTGGCGCACGGGGAAAAGCAATGGCTTGAAATCGGCATGGTGGTCGCAACCGACGCCGATCTGCTGCTCCTTGACGAACCCACCGCCGGCATGGGGCCGGCCGACACGCAGCGCACGGCCGAACTCATCCGCTCGCTGCTCGG
>JAJYAF010000484.1 GCA_021779655.1 Pseudomonadota bacterium | reverse complement strand
GGTGACCGCGCGCCCATCGCGCGCGGCGGACGGCAATTCGGCCAGCAGCGCATCCATCACCAGCGCCGCATCGCCGACGAGGCCGCATGTGGCGATCACGTCCTTGTTGAGATGGTCGGGATCGAGGGTAGCGTGAATAACCCGCTTGCCGGCGGGAATCTTCACCGCAAAATTGCTTTCCGTGAAGCTGCAGCCGATGCCCAGAATGACGTCCGCCTGACGCAGGAAGTGAAACACGGTTTTGGGGAAGGAGACCCCGCCGGCGCCGAGCGCGAGGGGATGGTTCTCCGGAAAGGCGCTCTTGCCACCGAGGCTGGTGACGATCGGGGCGGCCAGACGCTCGGCCAGCGCCCTGAGCTGCGGCCAAGCCCGGGCATAATGGACGCCCTGCCCGGCATAGATCACCGGCCGGCTTGCCGCGCCTAGAATTGCGGCCGCCCGGGAAACGTCTGCCGGATCCGGCCCGTAGCGGGTGGCGAAGACTGGCTGGTAGTCGAGCGGCTCGCTGATCTCCTCGTTCCAGATGTCATTCGGAATCTCCACCAGCACCGGTCCGCCGCGACCGTTTCGCAGCCGGCTGAAAGCGCGGCGGAAAATATTCGGGATTTCGGCGGGCAGCACGATCGGCTCGGCCGACTTGGTGACTGCTCGCATGCCGGTGGTGGAGTTGAAGTTCGGCGCTATGTGGGCAAGCCGGCGCGGATAGCCCATCGGCAGCACGAGCACTGGCACCGATTCGCCGAAAGCCTGGGCCACGCCACCGAAGGCGTTTTCCGCTCCCGGACCGTGCTGCATGCAGAAGGCGCCGATACGGCGGCCCGAGGAGAGGCGCGCAATGGCGTCCGCCATATGCAGCCCGACCCGCTCCTGGCGGACGATGATGGTCCGGATATCCGCTTCAGCGGCGAATTCGAAGAGATGATTGACCGGGTAGCCGATCAACATATCGATCCCCTCGCGTTTCAGGATCTCGGCGATGGCGGTGCCTGCCTTCATGGCGTTTTCCTCCTTGGGGCCAACTGCTGCCACTCTGCCCCATTGTCCGCGGCCATGCCATGTCGCCGGAGGGTGCCTCCCGCGCGGGTCACGCAAAATCGCCGGCGGACCGGTTGATCCCGGGCCGCCGGCGCTGAGGTGGAGAGGAGGAAGCGCGTCCTGGATCAGACCTGCAGCGAAGCGCCCCGTGCCCAGTCGTGGGCATGGTCGATGCCGTCATCAAAGTGCTCTGGCGCGATCGCCGCCGCCTTCATCGCGCTGGCACCTGCGCCGCCCGCCGGCGCTTCGTCGTGGTCGTGGAACTGGGCGGTTTCGGTACTTCCCGCCATGGCCGTGGTGGAAGCCTTGCCGCCGCTGATCGCTACTGCCACGCCGTCGAAGTAGCCGGTGCCAACCTCGCGCTGGTGGCGCGTCGCCGTATAACCCTCAGCCTCGGAGGCGAACTCCGCCTGTTGCAGCTCGGAATAGGCCGCCATGCCCCGGTCCCGGTAGGCGTGGGCGAGCGTGAACATGCCATGATTCAAGCTGTGGAAGCCGGCCAGAGTCACGAACTGGAACTTGTAGCCCATCGCACCGATGGCGCGCTGGAAATCGGCGATCTTCTCCGGTGCCAGCTTCTTTGCCCAGTTGAAGCTTGGCGAGCAGTTGTAGGCCAGCATCTTGCCGGGGAAGCGGCGCTGGATCGCGTTCGCGAAGCGCTCCGCCTCTTCCAGATTCGGCTCGCTGGTTTCCCACCAAAGCAGGTCGGCATAGGGAGCATAGGCGAGCGACCGCGCAATCGCATACTCGACCCCGAGCCCCTGCTTGATGCGGAAGAAGCCCTCCGGGGTGCGCTCGCCGGACAGGAACGGCCGATCCCGCTCATCGACGTCGGTCGTCAGCAGTTGGGCGGCGTGGCTGTCGGTCCGGCAGAGTAGCACGGTGGGCACGCCCTCCACGTCCGCGGCGAGACGAGCTGCGTTGAGGGTGCGGATATGCTGGCTGATCGGCACCAGCACCTTGCCGCCGAGATGGCCGCACTTCTTCTCGCTGGCGAGCTGGTCCTCGAAATGGACCCCGGCAGCGCCCGCCTCGATCATCGCCTTCATCAACTCGAACGCGTTGAGTGCGCCGCCGAAGCCCGCCTCGGCGTCGGCCACGATTGGGGCCATCCAGTATGTGCCCGGGTCGGAGCCCTCCATGCGCGCGATCTGGTCGGCTCGGCGCAGCGCCGCGTTGAGACGCTTGACCACCATCGGAACCGAGTTCACCGGGTAAAGCGACTGATCCGGATACATCTCGCCTGCCAGGTTGGCGTCCGCCGCCACCTGCCAGCCCGAAAGGTAGATCGCCTTCAGCCCTGCCTTCACCTGCTGCAGCGCCTGATTACCGGTCAAGGCGCCGAGCGTCGGCACGAACGGCTCGGTCTTGAGCAGATGCCACAGCCGGTTCGCCCCCATCTCTGCCAGCGTGTGGCGGATCCGGAAGCTGCCGGCGAGGCGCGCAACCTCGGCCGGGCTGTAGTCACGGACGATACCAGCGAAGCGCTCGGGATCGTGGCCCGGCGGGGTCGCCAGGCCGTCCGGGGTGCGGCACGGAATGATGGTCAGGGCGTGGGGGCGGTGCATGACAACTCTCCTCGACGTCAGCGTCTGATGGGGTAAAATTTTCACACTGCGGCTGCGAAAGCGACCCGATAAATCGCCCGGAATGCCGTAACCTGTGTGGGATTTCACTGACTCGGCCGCCGTTTGGTAAAGGATGTAAATATGACTGGCCCACAGATCGGCCGTACCGTCCGCCGGTTGCGCCAGGAGCGCGGGCTGTCCCAGCAGGCCCTCGCGGCCCGACTTGGCATATCTGCGAGCTATCTGAACCTGATC
>JAJYAF010000483.1 GCA_021779655.1 Pseudomonadota bacterium | reverse complement strand
GCGGCCCAGACGCTCGTTGATGGTGGGGGTGACCCAGCCGGGGATTTTGGCGAAGCCATCAGCCGCGACGCGCTGGTTGGTGTCCTGGATGTAGGCGTTGGAGAAACGCTCCAGCACCTTGTCGCGGTAGGCGGCGAGGTCCACCGGGCTTGGCTGCAGCACCGGCAGGACGTCGTTGGTCACGTAATCATAGGCCATGCGGGCGATGGCGCCATCCTGCGTGCCTTCATGGATGAACTGATAGCCGCGCAGCGTGCCGGCCCAGGCGATGAGCGCGTGGGTGGCGTTGAGCAGGCGGATTTTGGCCTCCTCATAGGGCAGCACCGAATGCACAAGCGCGGCGCCGGCACGCTCCCAGGCGGGGCGCCCGGCGATGAATTCATCCTCGATCACCCATTGGATGAAATCCTCCGCCATGACCGGGCAGGCATCCGCGCCGCCGCAGGCCGCACGCACGCGCGGCGCCAGCTCGGCCACCGGGCGGGGGGTGATGCGGTCCACCATCGAGCTGGGCGTGGTGGTGTTGGCCGCCACCCACGCCAGCAGCGCGGCCTCGCCGCGGCGGCGCAGGAAGGCGGTGAAGCCATCATGAAAGCGCGCGCCGTTGCTGCGCAGATTGTCACATGAGAGCAGCGTGAGCGCACCGGCGCCGGCCGCCATGCGCGCATGCAGAATCGCCGCCAGCGCGCCGTAGATCGTCAGCTGCGTGCCTTGCTCCAGGTCGCTCACCAGATCGGGGAAGCCCAGATCCAGCTCATGGCGCGGGGTGAGGTAGTAGCCTGCCTCGGTGACGGTGAAGGAGATGATTTTAACATCCGGGCGCGCGCCAAAGGCGATGAGCCCCGCCAGGCTTTGCTCCCAGGGGATGATCTCGCCGATGGAATGGATTTCCTGATAGGCGCGCACGCCCGCGGGGGTTACGGTCTCGACATGGTAAACCCCGCCCTGGGCGATGAGCTGGGTTTCCACCGCCAGCATGTCGGCGCGGATATTCGCCCCCGCGAGCCGCCAGCCGGTCTCGCCCGCGTCCATGAGGTTTTGCAGATAAACCGCCTGATGCGCGCGGTGAAACGAGCCCAGGCCGATGTGCAGGATGATTGAGACGTCCGCCATGATTAACCTCCCGCCTGCGGCCGGGTCCAGCCCAGCGCGTGACCATCCTCACCGAACAATGAGACCGCGTGGCCGTTGAGCGCCAGACGCAGATTCTCACCCAGGGCGACCGGCGATTGCGGCGGCAGCTTGACGGTGAGCGGCAGCGACGCGCCGATGCTGACATAGGCGATGCTCTCATTGCCCAGCCGCTCGACGGCTTCCACATGGCCCGAGATGGGGCCTTGCGGATCGACCACGATATGCTCGGGCCGCAGCCCGACCGTGAGCTTTGCCCCCGGCGCGGCATCGCCCGGCTGCACGCTCACCACGCTGCCGCCGTCGAGCACGAGTTCCAGCGCCTGGGCCGTGCGCGTGCGCACCACGGCGCCGATGAGGTTCATCTTGGGGGAGCCGATGAAGCCGGCGACGAAGAGATTGGCCGGGTTGTGATACAGCTCCAGCGGTGTGCCCACCTGCTCGATGCGCCCGGCATTGAAGACGACGATGCGGTCGGCCAGGGTCATCGCCTCGATCTGGTCATGCGTGACATAGATCATCGTGGCCTGAAGATCGCGGTGGAGCTTGGCGATTTCCAGACGGGTCTGCACGCGCAGGGCGGCGTCGAGGTTGGAGAGCGGCTCATCGAAGAGGAACGCCTTGGGCTGGCGCACGATGGCCCGCCCGATGGCGACGCGCTGGCGCTGCCCGCCGGAGAGATTGGCCGGTTTGCGATCCAGCAGCGCCTCCAGTTGCAGCGTTTTCGCCGCAACCCGCACGCGCTGCTCGCGCTCAGCCTTGGGCACGCCAGCCAGGCGCAGGGCAAAGGCCATGTTGCCGGCCACGGTCATGTGCGGGTAGAGCGCGTAGCTCTGGAACACCATGGCAAGGCCGCGCCGGTCGGGCGTGATCTCGTTCATGCGCACGCCATCGATGAGCAATTCGCCGCCGGAGATTTCTTCCAGCCCCGCGATCATGCGCAGCAGGGTGGATTTGCCGCAGCCCGAGGGGCCGACGAAAACGATGAACTCGCGATCCTCGATCTTCAGGTCGATGCCCTTGATGATTTCAGCCGAACCGTAGCTTTTGCGTAATTGTTTGATTTCGAGTGTGGACATTGAGAACTCCTATTTCACCGCGCCAAAGGTCAGGCCACGCACGAGCTGGCGCTGGGTCATCCAGCCGAAAACCAGGATCGGGGCGACAGCCAGGGTGGAGGCGGCGGAAAGCTTGGCCCAGAACAACCCCTGCGGGCTGGAAAAGGCGACGATGAAGGCGGTGAGGGGTGCGGCGTGCACCGCGGTGAGGTTGAGCGACCAGAAGGCCTCGTTCCAGGAGAGGATGACGGCCAGCAGCCCGGTTGAGGCAATGCCGGGACCGGCGAGGGGCAGCAGCACGACGCGGATCTGCGCCAGGGCGCCGGCGCCGTCCATGCGGGAGGCCTCGATGATGTCCCCTGGAATTTCCTTGAAGAAAGTATAGAGCATCCAGATGATGATCGGCAGGTTGGCGAGCGTCATGATCGCGATGAGGCCGGTTTTGGTGTCCAGCAGGCCGGTGGATTTGCAGATGAGATAGATCGGCATCAGCACGCCCACCGCGGGCATCATCTTGGTCGAGAGAATCCAGAGCAGCAGATCCTTGGTCCAGCGATTGGGGAAGAAGGCCATGGCATAGGCCGCGGGCATGGCGAGCGCGATGGCGATGGCCGTGGAGCCGAAGGAGATGACGACCGAGTTCCAGACCGCGCCGTGCTGCTGCCGGCTG
>JAJYAF010000482.1 GCA_021779655.1 Pseudomonadota bacterium | reverse complement strand
GGATGGAGAAGCCCGCGCCGATGGTCCGCGCGTGTCCGCCGCCCGCCACCATGCCGAAAACCATGAACGCCAGAACCAGAAGCCACAGGCTGACCAGGCGATCGCCCTGTCTCGGGGCGTCCGGTTTCACCGCGCGCCGCCTTGGCGCGCCGCCCCGCGAAGCTGGTGCAGCAGCACGATAAGGGCTGTCAGCAGCAGCACCGCGCTCATCTGATGCGCGACCCTCGCATCGAGCATGCGGGAGACCAGCGCGGTAACGCCCAGGACGAACTGCAACAGCACGATCCCGGCGGCCACCAGCGCGGTATCCTTGACCGGCTTCGGCGCGGCGCCGCGCAGGGCCAGCGTTGCGGTGATCAGCACGAACAACGTGGTGAGCAGGGCGAGCGCCTGATGATTGAAGAGGATCGCGGGCTTGCTGGCGAAGAAATTCAGCCACCAGGGCGAGAGCGCGAAATACCCGGCGGGCGGCATGCCCATGCCGGCCTTGGTGGCGGGATCGAAAACCGTGATCGCATGGGTGCCGGAGACGAAGGTGCCGGCGAACAAAGTGAGCGCCAGCAGGACAAGGGTGGCGATAACCCAGGCCCGCAGCGGCCGCTGCCCGACCATGCGGGCGGCATTTGGGTAGCGCAGGCCAAGCGCGGTCCATAGCGTGGCCACATAGAGAAGCAGGGCGAAGGTGAAATGCAGCGAAAGCCGCCAGGGTTCAACCGCCGTGCTGCCCGGCCTGAAGCCGGAGGCAACCATGAACCAGCCGACCGCGCCTTGCAGGCCGCCGAGAAGGAACAGCAAAGCGAGCCAGGGCAGCAGCCGCGCCTCGATCCGGCGGGTGACGGCAAACCACAGCAGAGGCAGAAAAAACGCCAGGCCGATCAGCCTGCCCCAGAGGCGATGGATGTATTCCGGCCAGAACAGCGCCTTGAAGCCTTGCAGGCTCATGCCGGGATGCAGGATTTTGTATTGCGGAATCCGCTGGTACAGGGCGAAGAGATGGTTCCATTGCGCCTGGTTGAGCGGCGGCAGGGCGCCGATGATCGGGTCCCAGTCCATGATGGAGAGGCCGGAGCCGGTATCGCGCGTGTAGCCGCCGATGCCAACCATCACCCAGATCATGAAGCACACGATAAACAGCCAGAGCGAGACCTTGTTCCGGTTTCGCGGGCTGGCCGCGGTACCAACCGCATTCAAAACTGCCTGGGACAAGCCGTTGCTCCTTCAAACGCCGCTGCTCAAGGCGCCGGGCCATCCAGCGCTTGCCGCAGCAGCGCCGCGTCCTCGCCCTGGATCAGTCCGAGCCGGAGGAAAAGATCGATCAGCACGAGGTTCACGTTGAATTTGAAATCGTCGGAATCGCGGACACATTCGAATACCCGGCGAAGCGGCCAGAGCATGAAATGCGCGACCTCTCCGTCCTGCGGCCGGGGCACGAAATCCTCCGGCAGGAAGAGATCGTACAGAAAAAGCACATCCCTGCGCAAGCCTTCCGGCCGCTCCATGTCGTAGGCGATCCGGCCAACCGGCGTGGATCGCGCGGCCAGCGCGGCGGGCAGCATCGCCTCTTCGCCCGCTTCCTTCAGCAGGGTCTCGAACGGCGTGTGGCCGGCGGAGACCCCGCCGCCCACCAGGTTGTCCAGCTTGTTCGGGTCAAGCTTCTTATCGGCCGCGCGCTTGCCGACCCATAGATATATGCCGTCCGCGCGGCGGACCAGGCCGTTCACATGCACCCCGAGCCCAAGGACCCCGAAATCCGGGAGCGCGCCGCGATCGAGCACGCCAAGGGCCGGACCGTCGGCGGATTCCCGAACATCGAAATCCTCGCCGCGCCCGCGGCAGCCGACCGCGGCGGCGAGGCTGTTAAGCGTCCCGGCGGCGTGCTCCGCCAGGGTTACACGGTCGGTCACCGTGATATCGGCCGAGGCGGCGGCCAGCCTGGCGGCGAAGGCTTTCCGCACGTAGCCGACCTGCCGGCCGCCCAGCCAGAAACCCAGCCTTTCGCCGGGCAGGCACGCGTTGCGGCATGCCTGGATGTGGCGCAGGAACTTTCCAACTTCCGGATCGCGTGCCATGTGGCTCACATGAGCCGACATTCACGTCCCATCAACCCCCACGCCGCGGCGCCGCCGGGCGGCGGCCGGAAACGCGGATCGCTTGCCACCATTTTCTCGCTCATGCCGTATCTCTGGCCGAAGAACGAGCCAGGGCTGCGCCTGCGCCTCGTTCTGGCGAGCCTGGCGATGCTGGCGGCGAAAATCGCCACCGTCTATGTGCCCATCCTGTATTCCCGGGCGGTCGATCGTCTGGCGCACCATTCAGCCGATGATATCATCCTGGTGCCCTCGGCCATTATCGTCGCCTATGCCGGCGTGCGCATCGCCGCCGCCGGTTTCGGCGAGTTACGGGATGCGATCTTCGCCGCCGTGCAGATGCGGGCCTCCCGCGTCGTCGCCCGGCAGACCTTCGAGCATCTGCATGGGCTTTCCATGCGCTTCCACCTGGACCGGCAGACCGGCGGGCTTTCCAATATCATCCTGCGCGGCACGCTCGGCATCCAGAACGTGCTGCGGCTTGCCACCTTCAATGTACTCCCCACGATCCTCGAACTGGTGCTCACCGTGGGCATCCTCTGGCACCTGTTCAACGCCTGGTACGCCATTCTCACCTTCCTGGCGGTGGGCTGCTACATGGGTTTCACCTTCGTTTACACCGCCTGGCGCACGAAATTCCGCCGCATCATGAACGAGACGGACAACGAGGCGCAGACCAAGGCCATCGATTCGCTGCTCAATTTCGAAACGGTTAAATATTTCGGCAACGAGGCGCACGAATCCCGGCGGTTCGACGAAAGCCTGGCGCGTTA
>JAJYAF010000481.1 GCA_021779655.1 Pseudomonadota bacterium | reverse complement strand
ATCTCGAGCAGGGCCGGGCGATGTCGTTGCGCGTGACGTTGCCTGGCGCCCGACCGCTTTCGATCGTCAGTCCGGAGCGGCCGGATGCGGCACCTGCCGATGGGTCAGTGCAGGTACCGCCGCGGTCGGCAGTGGTGATCCTGGAGCTGTAAGGATCGTTGGGTCCTCGTTGCGCGCACACGTCATTCGCGGCGCGGGTGTAAAATCCAGGCGGGTGATTCGGAAAGGACGGAGAAACGCCATATGGAAAGACGCGACTTTCTGAAAACCGCAGGCGCCGGCGCCGCGGCTTTAACGGTGGTTTCTTACCAGCGTGTTTCTGGCGCTAACGACAGACTTCGCGTTGGCCTCATCGGGTGCGGGGGGCGCGGTACGCTCGACGCGCGCCTGATGCGGGGAACTCTGGAGGACATCCAGGCTGTAGCGCCCGGCAACTACCACGATGGCAATGTCGACCCGCGCCTGAGAGAACCGCGCCATGTCGAGATCGCGGCGCTGTGCGACGTTTACGGCAGGCGCATGGACGCGGCGAAGAGATGGGCGCCGCAGGCGAAGGCGTACAACGATTTTCGTGAGTTGCTGGCGGACAAAGATATCGATGCCGTGATCGTCGCCACCCCGGATCCCTGGCACGCGCAGATGCTGATTCTGGCCTGCGAAGCCGGCAAAGACGTCTACCTGGAGAAACCGGTTTTTTGCCGGCTGGGCGAAGCCAGGGCCATGGTTGCCGCGGTGAGAAACAGTAAGCGTATCGTGCAGATCGGGACCCAGCACCGCTCGGCGGACCATATCGCCGAGGCGGCGAAGATGATTCAGAGCGGCAAGATCGGCGAAGTTCATTTCATGCGCGCCTGGAACTATATGGGCATGGCTTATGGGAATCCGCCTGTGCCGGACAGCGATCCGCCGTCCGATCTGAATTGGGATGCCTGGCTGGGACCGGCGCCGAATGTGCCGTTCAACCGCAACCGGGTGAGTTACCGGTCCTTCATGGACTACACCAATGGGATCATTACCGATTACGGCAACCACCGTTTCGATTCGGTGCATCAGATCATGGGAGCCGATCTGCCGACGACGGCGGTCTCGTCGGCGGTGCGATTCAACAAGAAGACGGCCGGCGACATCTATGACATGCAGACTTGCATCATCGAGTATCCGGCCTTCATTTTGAATTACGAGGCCAGTAACTATAACGGCCACGGCTTGGGCGGCCGGACGCCGGGCGTGCGCTATTACGGCATGTTGGGGCCGGAGGACCGCCCGCATGGAATGGCGTTTTACGGGACCGAGGCGGCGCTGTTCGTTGACCGCATTGGGATGGATCTCTATTCCGAACCCAAGCCGCCGGAGGGAGGCGGCGGGCGTGGACCGGAGCGCCGAGGAATGACCCGGGTTCCGCGGATGGAAAAGATGATGATGAACGAGGACGAGCCGACTCCCTTGCACACCAAGAATTTCGCGGATTGTGTGCGCGCCCGGAAGGAGCCTTTCGCAAATATCGAGGTGGGTGTCCGGGCAACTACGATCGGGTGCATCGGGAACGTGGCATATTGGACGTGGCGCAAAGTGAAGTGGGACGGCGAGGAGCGAAACTTTCCGAATGATGCGGAGGCCAATCAGTTTCTTTTCCGGCCGTACCGCAAACCATGGGACTTAGTGAAAATGGACTCCTGACGTTCGAGGAGCCCGATCTTAAGGTTGATTATGAAACTACGAACGATTTTCGTGTGGGGTTTCGCCGGATGCGCGCTGCTGGGTGTCGCGGTGCGTTCCCAGACCAAGGCCGCCGCGGCGATCCCGCGCCTTGAAAGGCAGGGCACGGCTCTCCGGATGATCGTCGACGGGAAACCGTTTCTGATGATCGCCGGAGAACTGCACAATTCCAGTGCTTCGAGCCTGGAGTACTTGAAGCCGATTTGGCCTCGCCTGGCGGCCATGCATATCAACACGGTATTGACCCCGATTTATTGGGAGCTGCTGGAGCAGCAGGAAGGCAAATTCGATTTCAGCCTGGTGGATGGCCAGATTGCACAAGCCCGGCAGAACCACGAGCGCATCGTTTTCCTATGGTTCGGAAGCTGGAAGAACGGCATGTCCAGCTACATCCCGGGCTGGGTCAAGACGAACCAGGACCGCTTCTCGCGCGTGCGGGACAAAGAAGGGAAAGGCGTCGAGATCCTCTCCACTTTGAGCGAGGCCAACCTTCAGGCGGATACCAGCGCCTTTGTTGCGCTCATGCGGCATATCAAAGCGGTAGATGCGCAGCGCACGGTCATCATGATGCAGGTGGAGAACGAGGTGGGCGTACTGGGAGATTCGCGCGACAGGAGCGAGGCGGCAGATGCGGCATTCGCGGGCCCAGTCCCGAGTAAGTTGATGGATTACCTCCAGCAGCATAAGGACTCGCTTGCTCCGGAGCTGACCAAGCTGTGGTCGACGAGCAATTTCCGGACGTCGGGAAGCTGGGAAGAGATCTTCGGAAAGGGCACTTCCACGGATGAAGCGTTCATGGCGTACAACTACGCGCGCTACATGGAGCAGGTCGCGGCGGCAGGCAGAGCGGTGTACGACCTTCCGATGTATGTGAACGCATGGCTGTCAAATCCCAGCCGGAAGCCCGGCGACTGGCCGAGCGGGTGTCCGGAGCCGCAGGTGATGGATATCTGGCTGGCGACCGCGCCGCATATCGACGCTATCGCTCCCGACATTTATTCGCCCGATTTTCCGGCGGTCGCCGACCGCTTCCATCGGGACAGAAACCCGTTGTTCATCGCCGAAACCAGCGCGCGAGGCGGCGAAGGCAACGTCTTCTATGCGTTCGGACAGCACAGCGCGACGTGCTTCTCGCCGTTTGCCAT
>JAJYAF010000480.1 GCA_021779655.1 Pseudomonadota bacterium | reverse complement strand
GAAGAGCATGCCACATGCCGACCAGAGCCGCCAACTTGACGATACCTGCGCGATGCCGGAAAATGGCGGCTGACCGATATCAGCGAACCGCTGGTTCAACACGGCACCTACAGCTTCTATTTCCGCGATGGCGATGGCAATTGGTGGGAAATCCTGTCGAACCCGAAAGGGGGCTATGGCTGGATGTTCGAGCGCGGGGACCAGGAGGGACCCGGGCATCTCTCCAAGAGCTTCGATCGTCCGGGCGCCGGCTGGCACCCCTGACCGCCTGGCGCAGGCTAGCTATCAGGCGGAAACTGGCTCTGCCACCAGCGCGCGATATCGATCCGGCGCGCAACCCAAATATCGGGAAAGCCGCTGACATAATCGAGCAGCTGCGCCAGCGCGGCCGCCCGCGCCGGGCGGCCGATGATACGGCAGTGCAGACCGATCGAGAGCATCTTCGGTACCTCCGCACCTTCGGCATAGAGGCTGTCGATCGCGTCCTTCACATAGGTGAAGAAATGCGCGCCGGTGTTGAATCCCTGCACCGCCGCGAAGCGCATGTCGTTGGTGTCCAAGGTATAGGGCAGGACGAGCTGCGTCCTGCCCCAGCTCGCAGCGAAATAGGGCAGATCATCGGCATAGGAATCGGAATCGTAAACAAAACCGCCGTCTTCGGCCACCAGCCGCGCGGTGTTGGGACTGCTGCGCCCGGTATACCAGCCAAGCGGACGGCTGCCGGTGAGCCGGGTGTGCAGCTTGATCGCGCGCTGCATGTGCGCGCGCTCGATCGTTTCTGGAACGTACTGGTAATCGATCCAGCGCCAGCCATGGGCGGCGATTTCCCAGCCGGAGCGTAGCATCGCCTCCACTGCCTGCGGGTTGCGTTCCATCGCCACGCCGACGCCGAACACGGTTAGCGTCAGCCCGCGCGCATCGAATAGTCGGCGGATACGCCAGAAGCCAGCGCGCGCGCCATACTCGTACAGGCTCTCCATACTCGCATGGCGCAGCCCTCGCACCGGCCGCGCCGCAACGATTTCGGAAAGGAACGTCTCGGCCCCTTCATCGCCGTGCAGGATGCAGTTTTCCGCGCCCTCCTCGTAATTGAGCACGAAGCTGAGCGCGAGCCTGGCACCGCCCGGCCATCGTACTCGCGGCGGCGTCTCGCCATAGCCGACGAGATCGCGGGTATATTCGCTACCGTCGCCCATCATCCCCCGCGATAGGTGCTGTAGCCGAAGGCGCTCAGGATCAGCGGGATGTGGTAATGCGTCTGCGGCGCATCCAGCCGGAAGCGGATCGTGATGATATCGTAGAACGCATCCCTCCCCAAATAATCGCCGGCATCGAACTGCAGTTCATGAAAGCCCGCTCGCAGCGTTTTGCACAGCAAGGCGCGTCCACCCGCATCCAATATGGCGACTGCGGTGCCGGACGGTCCATCGAGGCGAACCCGCATTCCGGACGCGCCGATGCCCTTGACGGTGTCCAGCACATGCGTCGTCAATCCGCTCATGCGAACAGGGCTTCCAGCCGCAGCTTCGTGATGGCCGCGATCTGCTCGAGCGCCGTCTGCCGCTCGGCCGCGACGTCGCGGCCGAGGCGCCGCTCGAACGCTTCGAGGATCGCCTCTCTGCCGTGCTGCTTGACGCAGATGATGAAGGGAAAACCGAATTTTTCCCGATACGCCGCATTCAACGCGGCGAAGCGGGCGCGTTCGTCCTCGCTCAAGGTAGTGATTCCGGCTCCGGCTTGTTCCGCCTGGGAATTCGCGGTGAGCGGCGATGCCTGCCGGGCGGCGAGTTCGGGATGCGCGCGGATCAGCGCCAATTGCTCCGAGGGCGTGGCGCCTGCCACCGCCTGCATCATCGCGTCATGCAGCGCTGCCACGCTCGCGAACGGCCCCGCCTTCAGCGCCCGCTCCGCGACCCATGGCGCGTGTTCGAAAATCTCGCGCAGTTTATCCGGTTCGATTCTCCGCATCGTGAATCAGCGCCTTTCCGATCGCGTTGGGCTTGCACCAAAGCCGGTCTGCATAGAAGATCAGATACCCGCCCTCTGCAATAGGAAACCTCGCCGTGACGCTCGACGCCCTGATCGATAACGACGCGGGTGCCAGGGAGACGTTTCTTGCGGCGCTGGTACGCTGCCCTTCCGACAACCCGCCGGGCGACACCGCACCGCATGCGGAGATGACCGCGCGATTGATCGAAGCGCTGGGCTTTGCGGTGGAACGCCACCGGGTGCCCGCCGAGCTTGTCCGGCGGCAGGGCATGGTGAGCGCCACCAACCTCATCCTGCGGCAGCGCTTCGGCCCCGGGCCGACGCTGGCGCTCAACGCTCATGGGGACGTGGTGCCTCCGGGCGAAGGGTGGCGCACCCAACCCTATGGCGCGGAGGTGATCGAGGGCTGGATGCACGGCCGCGGCGTTGCGGTATCGAAATCCGATATTTGCGCCTATCTGTTCGCCCTCAAAGCCCTGCGCAGCAGCGCCGCGCCCCTTGCCGGCACGGTAGAGCTTCACATCACCTATGACGAGGAGACCGGCGGCGAGATCGGCCCCGCTTGGCTGCTGGCACAGGGCCTGAGCCGCCCGGATTGCGCCATCGCCGCCGGGTTTTCCTATAGCGTCGTCACCGCCCATAACGGTTGCTTGCATCTTGAGGTAACGGTGATCGGCAAATCCGCGCATGCGGCGAAGCCGGAAACCGGGCATGACGCGCTGGCCGCCGCGACGCGGATCCTGAGCGCCCTCTATGCCGAGCGCGACCGGCTGCGCGGCGAGGTCAGCCGCATTCCCGGCATCGGGGCGCCCGGCCTGACCGTCGGGCTCATCAGCGGCGGCATCAACACCAATGTGGTGCCGGACAAGATCAACTTCC
>JAJYAF010000479.1 GCA_021779655.1 Pseudomonadota bacterium | reverse complement strand
AGGTCCATCCGTTCGGCGTTGCGCATCAGCCGCTTGGCAACGCGCACGGCGCGGGGAGACTTGGCGGCGATCACGGCCGCGCGCTCGCGCGCCCGCGCCATGAGATCGCCGGCCGGCACGACTTCAAGCACCATGCCCAGTTCAAGCGCTTCTTCGGCTCCAACCATCCGGCCGCTGAAGGTCAGCTCGGCCGCCCTCTGGTGGCCGAGCCGCCGCAGCATGAACCAGCTACCCGCATCACCCGGAATAAGGCCAAGATTCAAGAACACCTCGCCGAATTTCGCGTTCTCCGAGGCGATGCGCATATCGCACATCATCGTCAGGTCGCAGCCGGCGCCAACCGCCGGACCGTTGACGGCGGCGATCGTTGGAATATCGAGATTGTAGAGCGCCAGCGGTATCCGTTGAATGCCGGTGGTGTAGCTTTCCGCCGCCGCCAGCGGGTCCACGCGGTACACGCTCTGTGGATTGGCGATTTCCTTGATATCGCCGCCCGCGCAGAAGGCGGGACCGGCGCCGGTCAGGATCATGACGCTGACATCGGGATTGCTCTGCGCCCGTTCGAACGCTTCGAGCAGCGCCGCGATCATATCGCTCCCGGTGATGGGATTTCGCCGGTCAGGATCGTTCAGCGTGACGGTCGCGATTCGGTCGGCGACCTCAAAGAGAACAATTGGCTCAGGCATTCTTTCCGTCTCCTCGTTTCCGCCACTGAAATATGGCGGGATGAATCATGTCCCGGGCGTCGCGTCCCGCGTCTCGTATTTCTCTTCCATCCCCGTAAATATCTCCGCGACCCATATCTTCGTCCAAATTTCCTCGTGGCTAATAAACCACTCGGGCCTGGATGCAAGCAGGCTTGGCGGCCGGGCGCGCGAATCATCCCGGCACCTCGCGCAACATGGCTTGGCCGGGGCTTGGCCGGGGCTTGGCCAAGGCTTGGCCAAGGCTTGGCCGGAGTTGCCTGGGGTACTTGGCTGAGGGCGGTTTCGGGGCCGGTTCCGGCCCTGGCTTTGGCGTCAGGCCCGCTCCTTGACTTAAGGCCCGATTTTGCGTTCAGTACCGGCCAAAGAGCGTTTTCCGGCCTCGGCTGGAAGCATGGACGAATACCAGACCAAAACATTATGTCAGGCGCAATGCGCCTGGCTCGATAAGCCAGGCGCAATATATCAATGGAGGATACGCCATGAGCGGGAAAGCCTATGTCGTCGGCGTCGGAATGGTGCCGTTTCAGAAACCCGGCAGTTCGGAAAGCTACGACGTCATGGCCGGAAAGGCCACGCGCGCGGCGCTGGCGGACGCCGGGCTTGGCTACGAAAAGGTTCAGCAGGCCTATGCAGGCTATGTTTATGGTGACAGCACCTGCGGCCAGCGCTCCCTCTATCCGGTTGGAATGACCGGTATTCCGGTCATCAATGTCAACAATAATTGCTCCACCGGCTCGACCGCGCTGTTTCTGGCGCGCCAGGCGGTGGAAAGCGGCGCGGTTGATTGCGCCCTTGCCGTGGGCTTCGAACAGATGCGCCCCGGCGCGATCGGCGCGATGTTCAACGATCGCGTCAGCCCGTTCGAGGCTTTCGACACCGAAACCGACGCGCTCGTGGGCAATGGCGAAATTCCCTTGGCGCTGCGCTATTTCGGCGGAGCCGGCCTCGCGTACATGGAGGAATTCGGGATCCCGCTCGAAATTTTCGCCAAGATCCGCGCCAAGGCCAGCCGCCATGCGGCGAAGAACCCGGTCGCGCTGTTCCGCCAGGAGGTGACCGCCGAACAGGTATTGCAAGCGCCGGAGGTGTGGCCAGGCGTCATGACGAGGCTGATGGCCTGCCCACCCACTTGCGGCGCCGCGGCCGCGATCATCTGCTCGAAGGAATTCGCGGAGAAGAACAACCTCGATGCCTCGGTGCGCATCGCCGCCCAGGCCATGACGACCGATGGCCCGGAAACCTTCAAGGCCCATGACATGCGCGAGGTCGTCGGGTCCTCCATGGCGCGGCGCGCGGCCCGGCAGGTCTATGAGGCGGCTGGAATCGGCCCCGAGGATGTGGACGTGGTCGAGCTGCACGACTGCTTTGCCCAGAACGAGCTCCTCACCTACGAAGCGCTCGGCCTTTGCGGGCGCGGGGAAGCGGCGAAGTTCGTCGAGGACGGTGACAACACCTATGGCGGCAAATATGTGACCAATCCCTCCGGCGGGCTGCTTTCGAAAGGACATCCGCTCGGCGCCACGGGTCTCGCGCAATGCACGGAACTGGTCCAGCAGCTTCGCGGCACGGCCGAGGCGCGTCAGCTGGAGGGCGCGCGTCTGGCGCTGCAGCACAATCTGGGTCTGGGCGGCGCCTGTGTGGTGACGCTTTACGAAAAAGCCTGACGCCGCCTCGGCAAGAAATGGAGAGGATCGATAAATGAGTGGCAAGCTTGATGGGCGGGTCGCCCTGGTGTCGGGCTCGGGGCGGGGAATCGGCCGGGAGATCGCGCGCAAACTGGCCTCGGAAGGCGCGCGGGTGGTGGTCAACGATCTCGATGCCGATCCGGCCAATGAAACCGCCGAAGCGATCCGCAAGGCAGGCGGCAAGGCGGCGATTTGCGTGGGCAGCGTGACCGAGGACGGCTTTGCCGAACGTTTCGTGCAGACCGCCGTGGATAGTTTCGGCGGGCTGGACATCATCATCAACAACGCCGGCTACACCTGGGACAATGTGGTCCAGAAGATGACCGACGAGCAGTGGTACGCGATCATCGACGTGCATCTGACAGCGCCTTTCCGAATCCTCCGCGCCGCGCAGCCGGTGATCGCGGCCGCTGCCAAGGAAGAGGCGGCGCAGGGGCGCGAGGTGTTCCGCAAGGTCGTCAACATCTCCTCCATCGCCG
>JAJYAF010000478.1 GCA_021779655.1 Pseudomonadota bacterium | reverse complement strand
CGCATTTTAGGATGACTTCAATGGCCGCACAGGACCCCGCCTCACCCGTCAGCGTGCTGCTTGTTTGCGATAAGCTGAACGATCCCACCCCGCTGGGCCGCGCCGGGCGCGCTCTCGCCACCGATCTCAAAAACCACCACATCGCCGCCGCCACGGCACCCAGCCCCGCCGATGCCGAGGCCGAACTGGAGGTTAATCCACATCTGCAAACCATCATTCTCGACTGGGATATGCGCCAGGATCCGGATCATGCCGCGCCCCGCGCCCTGCTGCGCGCCATCCGCGCCCGCCATGCCCGCCTGCCCGTTTTTCTGCTCGCCGAGCGCGATGATGCCGCGCATGTTCCAGCCGAGGTGATGGCCGAGGCGGATGGCTTCATCTGGCTGCTCGAGGGTTCCATGGAATTCGTCAGCTCCCGCATCCTCGCCGCCATGCGCCGCTACCGCCAGGAATTGCTGCCGCCAATGTTCGGCGCGCTCATCCGTTTCGCGGACGAGGCCGAATATTCATGGCACACCCCGGGCCATACCGGCGGCGCCGCCTTCCTGCGCTCCCCCGCCGGGCGGTTATTCTACGATTATTTTGGCGAAAGGCTGCTACGCGCAGATCTCTCCATCTCCGTGACGGAACTCGGCTCCCTGCTTGACCATACCGGCCCCATCGGCGCCGCGGAACGCTACGCAGCGCATGTCTTTGGCGCCGACCGCTCGTATTTCGTCACCAATGGCACCTCCACCGCCAACCGGGTGGTGATGACGGCGAGCATCGCCCGTGGCGAGACGGTGCTGGCCGACCGCAACGCGCATAAATCCATTGAGCACGGTCTCGCACTCACCGGGGCGCATCCCGCCTATCTGCTGCCCCAGCGCAACCATCTCGGTATCATCGGCCCCATTCCGCCCGCTGCCTTCCAGGCCGAATCCGTGGCCCACACCATCGCCGTATCCCGACTCACGCGCGGACGCGCGCAGCGCCCCGTTCTCGCCATCGTTACCAATTCCACCTATGACGGCCTTTGCTACAACGCCGCGCGGGTGGAGGAATTGCTCGCCCCATCGGTGGATAGCATCCTGTTCGACGAGGCCTGGTTCGGGCATGCCCGCTTCAATCCGCTTTACCGCGACCATTACGCCATGCGCGGCGCACCGCGCCAGATGGACCGGTCCGGCCCGAGCATCTTCGCCACCCAATCCACCCATAAGCTCCTCGCCGCCCTTTCCCAGGCCTCAATGATCCATCTGCGCGAGGGGCGGGCGAAAATCGAACCTGTGCGCTTCAACGAATCGTTGATGATGCACGCCTCCACCTCGCCCAACTACGCCATCATCGCCTCCGCCGATGTCAGCTCGGCGATGATGGATGGTCCGGCGGGCCAGCGTCTCACCTCGGAGGCGATCGCGGAAGCCGTCTCCTTCCGCCAGACAATGGCGCGGCTACGCGCCGAATTCGCCACGCGAGAGGAGTGGTTCTTCGGCGTCTGGCAACCGGACACGGTGCGTGATGGCGGCACTGAACTCGCCTTCATGGAAGCGCCATCCGCGCTGCTCGCCGAAAACCAGGAATGCTGGGCGCTGGCCCCCGGCGCCGCCTGGCACGGCTTTGCCGGGCTGGAGCCGGGGTTTTGCATGCTGGACCCGATCAAGGTGACGCTGACCATGCCGGGGATGACACAGGCGGGCCGGCTGGACGCCACCGGCATTCCCGCGTCCCTGCTTACCCATTATCTCGCCGCGCATGGCATTACACCGGAAAAGACCGCGAATTTCTCCATTCTTTTCTTGTTTTCCATAGGCGTGACCAAGGGAAAATGGGGGTCGCTCGTGAACGCGCTCCTCGATTTCAAGCGGGATTACGACGCCAATGCGCCGCTCGCGCGGGTATTGCCCACGCTCTGCGCCGCTCACCCCGCCGCCTATGGCGCGCTGGGGCTGCGCGACTTGGGCGAGGCCATGTTCACGGCGATGCGCGCCACCGATTATCCGGAGCGGTTGCAGGAAGCGTATAATTTTCTGCCCGAGCCGGAAATGATACCCGCTGAGGCGCATGACCGGCTGATCCGTGGCGAGGGCGGCCTGGCACCCCTGGCGGCCCTGGCGGGGGGCGTAGCGGCAACGGCGGTCGTGCCCTATCCGCCGGGTATTCCGCTGCTGATGCCGGGCGAGAATTTCGGCCCGGTGGACGGGCCCGTGCTGCGCTATCTGGCCGCCCTGGAGGATTTCGACCGGCGTTTCCCAGGCTTCGCCCATGACACGCACGGAGTGGAACCGGCGGAGAGCGGGTACCGGGCATTGAGATATTAGGTCAAAATTTTGGCGTCTATCTACGTGCTTAACCCAGCGGCGCACTTCCTGGCGCGCCAAGCACAATTAACGGCCAAACGTGAAAATGCCTCTGTTCGGTCTCCGCCTGCTAAATCGGCAAAACCTCCATATCAGCGGCGGCTCGGCTTAGTGGCCGGTGAGACTTTGCAAGGAGAGACCATCCTTTCTCAGATTGCTCTCCACCGTGTCGGTCTCCTCGCGGACCTTGGCGTTATAATCACTTGCCGGAGCATGGGGAGAAAGGTGTTGGGTAAGCACGAAATCCGGCCGAGGCTGGGTATCGATGTAAAGCGCGACCTGAAAGGCCTGTTGCGGAGTGAGATGCGGATTGCCGAGCGGCATGTTGCCCTTCACCCATTCGGCTAGCTTGGCGATATTCGCCAGCCCGGCCCCCGCATTATAGCTGTGCGGACCCCATACCGGGGGAAACGGGCCCGCCCCTTCCCCGGTGTTGCCGTGGCAGGCGGCGCAATTGGCTTGGTAGATCGTCGCACCGGCCGTCACATCCGCGTGGCTGGCGGTCTTCACCATGTCAGGATAGGGGCTTGGCTG
>JAJYAF010000477.1:517-2879 GCA_021779655.1 Pseudomonadota bacterium | reverse complement strand
ACGTGGAAATGACCCCGTATGATCTCACCAAGGGCCGGATCACATTTCGCTTCAAGTAATCCTCGCCTCTGCCAGCCCGCGCCGGCTGGACCTCCTGAAACAAATCGGCATCGAGCCTGCCGCCGTTCTAGCCCCAGCCATCGACGAAGCTCGCCTTCCCGGAGAATCGCCGCGCCGCCATGCCTTGCGGCTTGCTTGCGAGAAGCTGGCCTGTATCGAGCGCGAAGCTTTCGTCATCGCGGCGGACACCGTGGTCGCGGCCGGGTTGCGCATTTTGCCTAAAACACAACTGCGCGCCGACGCCGAAAAATATCTCCGGCTGTTGTCCGGCCGGCGCCACCGCGTATTCACCGGCATTGCCGTCCGCGCGCCCGATGGCAGAACCGCCCGGCGCATCGTCACCTCCGTCGTCGGCTTCGCGAGGCTGGATGAGCAACAGATCGCCGCCTACCTCGAAACCGGCGAGTGGCAGGGCAAAGCCGGCGGCTATGCCATTCAAGGGCGGGCCGCCGCGTTCATCGACTACCTCGCCGGCTCCTACTCCAATGTCGTCGGTCTGCCCTTGCACGAAACCGCCAATCTGCTGCGCGGCCTCGGTTACCGGCCATGACCGTCATCGCCGTATCCGCGAGGACGGGCGAAGCCCGCATCGCCGTTCTGCAAGCCGGCGACCTCGTGGAATATGCCATCTGGCGGTTCGACCGGCCGGGCGATATCGGGGATGTTTTCGCCGCGCGGCTGGACACCCGCTTTCCCGCAATGGCCGGCGGCTTCGCCGATATCGGCGGGATGGCGGGCTTTTTGCCGGACAGCGCCGGTGCCAGCCAACTCACGGAAGGCGCATATTTCGAGGCCGAGATCACCCGCTGCGCTCAGGGCGGCAAGGGACCGCGCCTCGCTTTGCTGCGCAAAAATGCCGGCGGCCGGACCGGCCTGCTCCGCCAGGGGTTCGGGCCCCTTGCGGATTTCGCCGCCCGGTTTCCCTCGGCCCCGGTCCATATCGATGATCACGCGTTGATCGCAACGCTGAACGCACGGCTGAAAGCCTTTCCCCACCCAGCGCTCTCGGGCCGGCTGGGCTTCGAGCGGGATGCCTTCCACCCGGTGCTTGAGGAAGAGGTTGCCGGCCTCGCCGAGCCGGTGGCCTCGCTTCCCGGCGGCGCGCGCATGCATATAACCCCCACGCCGGCGCTGACCGCCATTGATATCGACGCCGCCGCCGCCGCCACGTCGAATAATGTTCCGAAACCCCGCGCTCAGCTTGAAATGAACGTTGCGCTTATCCCGGAAATCGCGCGGCAGATTCTGCTGCGCAACCTCTCGGGCGCCATTCTGCTCGATTTTGCCGGGATGAAATCCGCCGCCCGGCCGAAGCTTCTACCCTCGCTCGAAGCCGCCTTGAAATCCGATCCCTTGCATCCGAAATGCCTGGGCTTCACGAATACCGGCTTCGCCGAGATCGTCCGTGCCCGTATCCGGCCGCCATTATACGAGTTGCTGGAATGAGAAACGCGCCAACCTGTCCGGTCTGCGGCAAGCCGCAATCACCTTCGCACAAGCCTTTCTGTTCCCGCCATTGCGCCGATATCGATCTCGGCCGCTGGCTGAACCAATCTTACGTTGTACCGGGCGCGGCCGAGACGGAGAAGGAACCGCCGAATATCCGGAATTTAACCGAAGCAAGCATAGATTAATTGATCTGAAAGCGATGCTGCGCTGCAAAAAGCTTCTTGCCCAGGCGGGGCCATATGGGCTATATACTGCATTGCAGCATGAGTTTCCTCTGCTGCTTTCTTGGACGTTTCCTCCCTAAACTTGGCGGCGCTTCGGCGCCGCCTTTTTTTTATCCGGCGTTATACCAATCCGAAAACGCGGATTGGTATGCGCGCGGGGTTGGCGGGGCGGCCGCGCGCGAAATCAAAGACTTATACCAGCCCGCCTTTCCCTTCGCATGCAGCGGCGGGCCAATCGAGAGTTTCCGCGTCTCCGCCAGCCTGAAGGGATGAGCCGCCTTACGCCGCGCGCTCGCGAGCCGCGTCCGCCGCGGCCGTCTCCAGCAGGGCGCCGTCCACCGAGCGCCGGACCTCGATCGGGCCGATCGCCTCCGCCGGAAGGCGAAACTCAAAGCCCTGATAGCCATTTCCGTATCCGGCTTTTGCCACGTCATCGCGGTAAAGATTTGCCAGCACGCGTCCTATTCGGCGGCCATTATGCAGGATATCCAGGCAAACCGGTGTCTCCGGGCAAGCGGTATCCTGCGCCCAGCCGAAGCACAGACCGCCGCCCGGCTGGTCCACATACCCGCGCAGGGGGCCGGTTTCGCTTAATTCCCGCAACCCTGCTCTTTCGCGCAAGCGCCGCC
>JAJYAF010000477.1:0-507 GCA_021779655.1 Pseudomonadota bacterium | reverse complement strand
GGATGGCATGGAGATGAAAACCATGGTCAAGACGCGGCTGACAGAGGATCTCCGGTGCCGTCTGGCCGGCATAAAGCAGCGAAAATTCGGCCGAATTCTGGAATTGCCGGCGAAAATGCTCGCCGGCGAAACTCTCCGCCGGGCAATTCTCCGCCAGCAGGATTTCGTGATCCGCGAGTTCGACGTGGTAATAATGCACGTGCTCTACCGTCTCGGCCTGAATAACGGAAACCCCGTTTATGAGCAGTCCGGCATGCACCAGCATCCCGTCGATGGAGATGGCGTGGCCGGGTGAGAGCCAGAGATCACGGGCCGGAACGCCTTCCATGATGGCGCCGGCCTTGATGCATATCGGCAGCACCGCCTTGTTGCCTTGGATAAACCGCCCGTCATAGCTGCGCCGCCCGATCCACTTCACCGGGCGCGGACCGCCATGCAGCGTTGAAATCAGGTCGCCGATCCGCAGCGCCTCCACCGCGACCTCGCCGGCCGGTGTTGCGATGCGTG
>JAJYAF010000476.1 GCA_021779655.1 Pseudomonadota bacterium | reverse complement strand
GGCGGCGCGGAAATGCACACGCTCGTCTCCGGCGTCTCCGATTACCTCGCGGAGACCGAACTGGCGGCGCTGGCCAAGCTGCGCGATATCATCGGCTCCCTGGGCCTGCGCGCGCAGCCCCGGCCGGCACCGGAGCCGGTGCGGCCGCCGCTCCACGATCCGGCGGAGCTGGGCGGGATCGTCGGCACGGACCTCAAGCGTCCCTACGATGTGCGCGAGGTGATCGCCCGTATGGTGGATGGCAGCGAATTCCAGGAATTCAAGCCGGCCTATGGTTCCACCCTGGTATGCGGCTTCGCGGCGATCCATGGGGAAAAAGTGGGGATCCTGGCCAATAACGGCGTGCTGTTTTCCGAATCCGCGACCAAAGGCGCGCATTTCATCGAGCTGTCCGACCAGCGCGAGATCCCGCTGCTTTTCCTGCAGAACATCACGGGCTTCATGGTCGGCACCGAGGCGGAGCGCCACGGCATCGCCAAGCATTCCGCCAAGCTGGTCTATGCCGTGGCCAATGCGCGCGTGCCGCGTTTCACGGTCATCATCGGCGGCTCCTACGGCGCGGGCAATTACGGCATGTGCGGGCGTGGTTTCCACCCGCGCTTCCTGTTCAGCTGGCCGAACGCGCGCATCGCCACCATGAGCGCCGATGTCGCCGCCACCGTGGTAACCGATCTGCGCCGGGCCAGCCTGACGCGCGGGGCGGCGGACGAGGCGGAGATCGCCCGGGTGGACCGCGACACACGCGCGCAGTTCGAGGAACAGAGCACGCCCTATTACGCCACCGCGCGCATCTGGGATGATGGCATCATCGAGCCGCAACAAACCCGGGACGTGCTGGGTCTTTGCCTGGCGCTCGCCGCCCGGCGCGTGGAATTGCCGCCCAACCGGCCGGTTTACCGGATGTGACCCGCATGATCCCCTCGCTGCTCATCGCCAATCGCGGCGAGATCGCCGTGCGGATCATGCGGAGCTGCGCGCGGCTCGGCATCCGCACCATCGCCGTCTATTCCGATGCCGACCGCGAGGCGCTGCATGTGCGTCTCGCCGATGAGGCGGTGCGGATCGGCCCCGCCCCGGCGCGCGAGAGCTATTTGCGGGCCGAGGCGATCCTGGAGGCGGCGGCCCGCGCCGGCGCCGCCGCCATCCATCCGGGTTACGGATTTCTTTCCGAAAAGCCCGAACTTCCCCGCCTCTGCGCGGCGGCGGGGCTGGTCTGGGTGGGGCCATCGACGGAAGCCATCCACCTGATGGGCGATAAGGCTCGCGCCAAGCACATCGCCACCGAGGCCGGCGTGCGGAGCGTGCCCGGCTACGCTGGGGATGGGCAATCCACCGCCCGGCTGCGCGAGGAGGCGGGGCGCGTCGGTTTTCCGCTCATGGTCAAGGCCACGGCCGGGGGCGGCGGGCGCGGCATGCGCCGGGTTCACGCGCCGGAGGAACTCGACGCCGCGCTGGATATCGCCCGGCGCGAGGCGGAGGCCGCCTTTGGCGATCCCACTTTGCTCATCGAGCGCCTCGTGCTGCGTCCCCGGCATCTGGAAGTGCAGGTGGCCGGAGACAAGCACGGCAACCTCGTGCATCTGTTCGAGCGCGATTGCTCCGTGCAGCGCAACAACCAGAAAGTGCTGGAGGAGGCCCCCGCGCCCAACCTGCCCGAAGCCGCGCGGGCGGCATTGCTTGGCAATGCCGTCCGGCTCGGCCGGGCGATCGGCTACGATAACCTTGGCACGGTGGAGTTTATTTTCGAGGATGGCCAGGACGAGCCGTGGTTCCTGGAAATGAACACCCGCCTTCAGGTCGAGCACCCGGTGACCGAGGCGATCACCGGCCAGGATCTGGTGGAATGGCAGATCCGCATCGCCTGCGGCGAGCCTCTGCCCTTGCGCCAGGAAATGATCCACGCGCGGGGCCACGCCATCGAGGCGCGCATCACCGCCGAGCGGGCGGATCGCGGCTTCAGCCCCGACGCCGGAATGGTCCGCCTCTATCATCCGCCGGAAACAATCCGTTTCGATTCCGGCATAACGCGCGGCAGCGCCGTGACCTTGTTCTACGATTCGCTGCTGGCCAAGGCCATCGCCCGGGGCGAAACGCGGGCGGAGGCGCTGGCCCGTCTCAAGGAGGGGCTGCGCCATACCGTCATTCTGGGTCCGCGGACAACCCTCGCCTTCCTGGCCGACGCGGTGGATCAGCCGGATTTCGCCACGGGCCGTGCCACCACGCGCTTCATCGAGGAGGCGTTTCCGGAAGGCTGGACGCCGCCTGCCCGGCATCTGGACCTGGCTCGCGCCATTGCCGCCGTGCTGGCCGCCACGCCCCGGCAAGGCCATGCCCCGGCCGGGAATACGGCGTGGGAGACGCTTTCGGGCTTCCGGGTTCTGGCTCCGGCGGGGGTGGGCGCGGCCGCGCATGTGCTGCTGAGCGATGAAACCGAGACGGCCGAGCGCGTGGTGGCCTGCCCGAAGCCCGGGCATTACCGCGTCAGCAGCGAATCCGGCGCGCTCGATCTGCGCTTGCGGCTTGAGGCCGAGGCGTTCGAGGCGGAGCATGAAGGGCATGTCGTCCCCGGCTGGTACGCCTGGGCGGATGATACCCTCCATCTGCAACTCGCCGGCGAAACGCACCAATTCACCGTCTCCACCCCCGCCCGCGCGGCGGCCGCGGGGGGTGGCACGGGCGGCGCGGCCTCCGGCGCGGTGCTGGCGCCGATGCCGGGCGTGATCGCCGAAATCAAGGCCGGCCCGGGCGACCGGGTGGAAGCAGGGCAGACCGTGCTGGTGCTGGAATCGATGAAATTATTCACCTCGCTCGCCGCGCCGACGAGCGGCACGGTGGCGGAGGTTTTATGCCGGGCCGGGGAAACGGTGGCGGCGGGGGCGC
>JAJYAF010000031.1 GCA_021779655.1 Pseudomonadota bacterium | reverse complement strand
CGGGGTTCACGACCATCGAACCCACCGAAACCGCTCAAGCCGGGTGGCAACGCCATCTGTCCGATTGTAACCAGCTGTCGTTACACCGGCTGGCCAATACCTGGTATACGGGCGCGAATGTGGAGGGCAAGCCTCAGGTTGTCATGCCGTATACCGGCGGTGTTGGATCCTATCGGCAGATCTGCGACGAAGTTGTTGAAACAGGGATGCTGGGTTTCCGCCTGACCGGACCAACCCGCGCGCCGCAATGCAACGACGGCGAGATCGTAAGGGTTCAGCCGGATGTCCGGCTGGTGCTGAAACGGTTTTCCAAAATGAATATTCCGCCGCTGGAATCGCTGGGAGCAACCGGCGCGCGGGTGCTTTTGGAGCAGCTCAATCAGGCGCGCCCGCCGGGCCGACCTGTGGGCGAGGTTGTGGATGGGGTTCTGCCTCTGCCTTCCTCCGGCGAATTCCTTCCCTATCGTCTATATCGCCCTTCGAGTGCCGGCCCCCATCGGGTCGTTGTCTACTATCATGGCGGCGGCTGGGTTGTGGGCGATGAGCGGTCGGACGATGCCTTCTGCCGCGATCTTTGCCGGCGTTCGGATATGATTTTCGTCAGCATCGGCTATCGCCACGCGCCGGAATGTCGTTTTCCCACCGCCGCGGAAGATGCGTATGCCGCGGCGCTCTGGGTCGCGGAAAACGCCTCCGTACTTGGCGGCCGCTCAGAACCGATTCTCGTCGCCGGCTGGAGTGCCGGAGGCAATCTGGCGGCCGTTACGTGTCAGCTTGCCCGCGATCGGGGCGGACCGGTGATCGGCGGGCAATTGCTGGTTTGTCCAGTAACGGATTGCGATTTCACCCGGCCTTCCTATACGGAAAACGCCGAAGGTTATTTTTTAACGCGCGGCGCCATGCATTGGTTCTGGGATCTCTACTGTTCGCCGGACGACCGGACCGACCCAAGAGCGTCTCCCGCGCGCGGACGGCTTGAGGGCCTGCCGCCCGCCCTGGTTGTGACCGCCGAGTTCGACCCGCTGCGCGATGATGGCATGGCATATGCCGAAGCGCTTGCCGCCGCCGGCGTTGCGGTGAAGCAATTAAACGGCCGAGGTCACTTTCACTCCTCGTACACGATGGTCGACGTGGTCCTGACCGGCGAACCGGGACGGCAATGGATGGCAGCCGGGCTTTGTGAGATGGCGGGACTTTCCGATGTTGGAAAACAAGCCGATGCCGATGTGATGGCGGCGGCCGAGTGATGCGGAAACCGCTGGACCCGGGGCGCGGCCGTGAAACCGGCCGGCGTGTTTCAGCACTTGGGGATTTTATTGGCGTTTCAACGGTGCGCTGCCCGGAGCAGCGATATAATATTAGGAAGTGGCAATGAACGTTCCTGTTATCGTCGATGCGATTCGCAGCCCCATGGGGCGCGCTAAATCCGATGGCGCCTTGGTAAAGGTGCACCCGGTGGATCTGCTTTCGCAGGTATTGGAACAATTGGTTTCCCGGAACAAAATCGATCCGAACGAAGTCGATGATGTAATATGTGGCTGCGTTACCCAGGGTGGCGAGCAGAGCGGGACGCCTGGCCGCCTGGCCTGGCTTGCCGCGGGGCTGCCGCAACATGTTCCGTCCACAACCATCGACCGCAAATGCGGATCGAGCCAGCAGGCGGTACATTTCGCGGCGCATACGATTATGGCTGGGGCTCAGGATATTGTGATTGCCTGCGGCGTGGAATCGATGAGCCGGGTGCCGATGGGCAGCGCCCGCATGGGAATGAACGCCACCGGCGAGCGCTTTGACAAGCGTTACGAGCCGGGGCTTGTGGGCCAGGGTGTGTCTGCCGACCTGATTTCCGCGAAGTGGAATTTGACGAGAAACGAACTCGATAGTTTTTCCGCAAGATCGCACGCTCTGGCGCACAAGGCGCAGTCGAGCGGAAATTTCAAGCGCGAGATTGTCGGCATAACGACGCCGAGCGGAAACGTGAACGAAGATGATACGATCCGACCGGGCACCACGGTGGAGAAACTGGCTTCGTTGAAGGCGGTTTTTGGAAACGACGAACTTTCGGCGCGTTTCCCGCAGATTGAATGGCGTACCACGGCGGGGAACTCCTCGCAGATAACCGATGGCGCGGCCGCCATGCTGATAATGAGCGAGCGGCGCGCCGTTAAGCTGGGGCTGCGGCCGCGAGCGCGTTTTGTCGCGTTCGATGTCGTTGGAGATGACCCGTTATATATGCTGACAGCGCCGATGCCCGCCACACGGCGCATACTGGCCAAATCCGGCATGAAGCTGGATGATATTCAGCACTATGAGATCAATGAGGCTTTTGCCTCGGTGCCACTGGCTTGGCAAAAAGAGATGAAGGCGGATGCGGAACGCTTGAACCCGCGCGGCGGTGCGATTGCGCTTGGTCATCCGCTGGGGGCTTCCGGTGTTCGCTTGATGACAACCATGCTGCACGCGCTGGAGGATAATAATTATCGCTACGGACTGCAAAGCATGTGTGAAGCGGGTGGAATGGCCAACGCCACGATCATTGAACGCCTGTAGGTGCACCGGGCTCTTGTAAGAGGCCTCGGTGCCCGAAACATTGCTATCCATTGTTATCTATCATGCTCCTGTAATTTGAAGGCTGGTTGGAATGAAGCTTGAACAAGGAATGACGGCCGTGGTGACCGGAGGAGCCTCCGGTTTGGGGGAAGCCACGGTTGTCCAGTTGATGGAACGCGGGTTGAATGTGGTCGTGGTTGATTTGAACGCCGATTTGGGAGCCGCTCAGGAAAGGAAATTTGGCCAGCGGTTTCGCTTCGTGAAGGCCGATGTTGCCGATGAGGATGGCGTTCAGAAAGCCATCACCGCCGCCGAGGGCTTTGGGAAATTCCGGGCGCTCGTACATTGTGCCGGTATTGGCGGCGCGGTCAGGTTGATTGAAAAGGATGGCACGCCCGGTTCTCTTGAGAAATTCAATAACATCATCCGTGTCAATCTGACAGGCACCTATAACGTGCTGCGCCTGGCCGCGCTTGGCATGGCAAAAAACGATCCGATTGAAGGAGAGCGGGGCGCTTGCGTACTTACCGCATCGGTCGCGGGCTATGAAGGGCAGATCGGCCAGATTCCCTATGCCGCGTCGAAGGCCGGGGTTATCGGCATGACGATCGTCGCGGCGCGGGATCTGGCGTCGAGATTGATCCGGGTTTGCTCCATCGCGCCGGGTTTGTTTGATACGCCTCTTCTGGCGAAGCTCCCGGATAAGGTCAGGCAATCCTTGGCTGCGTCTGTGCCCAACCCCGCGCGGCTTGGCAGGCCTAGCGAATACGCTCAGATGGCGCTGAATATACTGGAAAACCCGATGCTAAATGGTGAAACCATCCGGCTGGACGGTGCCATTCGTATGTCGCCGCGTTAATCCAAATAACGGATTTGTCGTTATGGTTTTAATCGTTGCTGTCGGGGTGTGCGATGACGTTCAGACCCGGTGGATTTGAGGTGGCTTTGGCCTGATTGATGTTTTTGGGGCGAGGCGCATGGTGGCAGGCGCCTTGAAAAGGAGTTCGTTGAGGAAAAGGAATTCATTGAAAAAAATGGCTGGCGCGCCCATGCCGAACATGGGTATGACCACCATGCTGGGGCCCATCGCCACACTGTAACGTCACAAAGGGGGAAAAAGATGCCACTGGACATTGCTGCGCTCTCAAGCTGGAATTTTGATGAAATCAGACAAAGCGTCACCGAGCGCGATGTCATGCTCTATGCGCTGGGGCTCGGTTTTGGCGAGGACCCATGCGACAAGAAGGAGTTGCAATTTGTCTATGAGGATGGGCTGAAAGCGGTTCCCTCCATGCCTGTCGTGTTGGGCTATCCCGGCTTCTGGCTGCGCGATCCCAGAAGCGGCGTGGACTGGAAGAAGGTGCTTCACGGCGAGCAATGGCTCGACATCTATAAGCCGCTGCCCGTGAAAGGAACCATTATCGGCCGGCCGAAGATCGATTTCGTTTCCGATAAAGGCGCGGGCAAGGGTGCGGTGATTTACCAAAGCCGGGACATTCTCAACGCGGAAACCGGCGACCTGCTGGCGCGTGTCACGATGTCGGCTTTCTGCCGGGGCGATGGCGGGTTTGGCGGAGAGAACCGCGCCGGGCCAGCGCTGGCGGTGTTGCCCGAACGGGCGCCGGACCATGTGTGCGAGCTGACCACCCTGCCGCGCCAGGCGCTGATCTACCGGCTCAGCGGCGATTACAATCCGCTCCATGCCGACCCTGACGTGGCGCGTGCCGCCGGTTTCGAGCGGCCGATTTTGCACGGCCTTGCCACCTATGGCCTTGCCGGCCGGGCGATTTTGAAAACATTGCTCGATTATGACGCAAGCCGGCTGACTGGGCTCGATGTCCGGTTCTCCTCCCCGGTCTATCCGGGCGAGACGGTGCGTTTCGATATCTGGACAGATGGCGGGGAAGCCCGATTTCGTGCCTCGATACCCACCCGCGGGGTGGTTGTGCTGAACAACGGCGCGGCGCGGTTCAAATGAGCACTCAACCGCTCAAGGGAATTCTCGTTCTCGATTTTAGCACCCTGCTGCCCGGGCCGATGGCGACATTGATGCTCGCCGAGGCCGGGGCGGAGGTGATCAAATTCGAGCGTCCGGGCACGGGTGAGGATGCCCGGCTGACGGACCCGAAGATAGAGGGAGAAAGCATCGGCTTCGCGATTCTCAACCAGGGCAAGAAATCCGTGGCTCTGGATCTCAAGGCGCCGGGCGCGGTGGACGCGTTGCGGCCACTATTGGAGCGGGCTGACGTGCTGGTGGAGCAGTTCCGCCCCGGCGTGATGGACCGTCTCGGGCTTGGCTATGAGGCGGCGCGCAAAATCAATCCCCGCCTCATTTACTGTTCGATCACCGGTTATGGGCAGACGGGCCCGAAGGCCAATACCGCCGGCCATGACATGAACTATGTGGGCGATGCGGGTATTTTATCGCTCAGTCGCGGTCCGGACGAAAATCCGACCATGCCCTTTGCCCTGGTGGCGGATATCGGCGGCGGTACTTATCCGGCCGTCGTCAATATTCTCCTGGCGTTGCGGGCGCGGGATCAGGACGGCAAGGGCAGGCACCTCGATGTCGCGATGGCGGAGGGGGCGTTCGCGTTCGCCTATTGGGCGCATGCGGCGGCAGTGGTGGCCGGGCAGGACGTTCCCAGTAGCGGCACCCGTTTGACTGGCGGAATGGCGCGGTATCACCTCTACCCGGCGGCGGATGGCCGCATCGTTGCCGTTGGCGCGGTTGAGGAAAAATTCTGGCAGGCCTTTTGCGATGTCATCGGCCAGCCGGCGGAGTTGCGTGACGACAAGCGCAACCCCGCGGCTTGCGTGGCGGAGGTGGCACGCCGACTTGCGGCGCAGCCCTCCACCTATTGGGCGCCTCTGCTGGAAGCCGCGGATTGTTGCTGCACCATTCTGAAAACGCTGGCCGAGGCTGCGCGGGATCCGCATTTTACCGCGCGCGGCGTGTTTGCGCGCCGGGTGAGCATCGGGCACCGCGAAGCGCCGGCCTTGCCTTTGCCGATTGCGCCTGAGTTTCGCGCGCCCGCTAACCAGGTAAAGCGGGCGGCCCCGCTGGGGCAGCACAATCAAGAATTCGGATTCTCGCAGGCACGCACAGCCGGTAGCGATTGACGCTGGCCGGAGGGAGGATTAGCCTAATGATTATTATAATTTTATAGGCGCGGCCAGGAGGCGGGATCTAAACCGTCTGCGGAGCGTTTGTATTCCGAAGCCATTCACAACGAAAAAGATGGGCCAAATGACCAGCACCGATAAGATATCTCAAAATCAGGACGAGTTGCGGCTGTTCCGCGAAAGTCTTCGCACCCTTTTCGACAGGGCGGGCGGGGTTGGCCGTGCGCGCAAGCTTCGGGGCGCGCCGCAGGGCTGGGACCCCGGCCTGATGCGCGAACTGGCGCAGGCCGGCGCGTTTGGCGCGGCGGTTCCCGAAGCCCAACAAGGGCTCGGGATGGGGCTGGTTGCGGCGGGCATCGTTGCCGAGGAGGCAGGGCGTGTGCTTGCGCCGGAACCCATCGCTGCAATGAGCGGACTTACGATCGGGCTGCTGTACCGGCTTTGCCCCGGCCACGCGGCGCTTCGCGCGGCGCTGGACGGGAGTTCCGTGCTTGCGCCGGCCTGGCAGGAGCGCGGGCCGCGCGGTGTGGCGGAAACCCGGAGCTGCCGCTATGCGGATGGAAAGCTCGATGGCCGCAAGGCCTGGGTGGTGGGCAGCCGAGGCGCGTCGGGTTATCTCGTCGTGGCGGAAGGCGGCGCTGGCCCAGTGCTGGCGCTGGTGGAAAAAGGCGCCGCGAACCTCTCCGCCGAGGAAAGACCGCAGGCCGATGGCAGTGCCATGGTGGAACTCACCTTCAAAGGTACGCCCGCGGAACGTCTTGCCGAGGGCGCCGCGGTGGAAGCCGCTTTGGGAGAGGCGGTGAACGAGGCGACCGCTCTTGTTGCCGCCGAGCTGGTGGGGCTTAGTGAGCGCGCTTTTGAAATCACGCTGGACTACGTCAAGACCCGCGAGCAGTTCGATAAACCCATCGGCGCTTTCCAGGCGATTCAGCACCGCACCGTGGACCTCCGCATTATGCAGGAGGTGGCTGCGGCGGGTGTGCGAGAGGCGTTGGTGCGCATGGATCAAACGAACGACTCACGGCAGCGGGCCCGTCAGGCCAGCCGGGCCAAGGCACGGGGTTGTGTTGCCGCGCGGAAGATCACGCGGGAGGCCATTCAGCTTCATGGCGCTGTCGGCTACACGGATGAATTCGATATCGGGCTTTATTTGAACCGGGCACTGGTATTGACCGCGTGGCTGGGGGACGATGTCTATCACCGTCGGCTTTGGCTGGAATCGCGTGATCGCGCGGAGGCGGCCTGATGGCTGATTGGAATGCGATGAGTGATGCCGAGTTTCGTCAAGAAGCTCGGCGATTTTTTGAAACCGAATATCCGGAGTCGTTGCGCCATAAAGCACTTCGGCCGCGGGTAAAGGAACTTCGGCCCTGGCTGGAAAAATTGCGCGCCAAGGGCTGGGTTGCCCCGGCATGGCCGGCCGAATATGGCGGTATGGGGCTGAACGCCGCAAAACTTTTGGCGCTATACGATGAAGAACAGCGCTTCGGGGTGACCCGGGGTGTGGATATGGGTGTGCAGATGGTCGGCCCGCTGATCATCAGATACGGCACACAGGCGCAAAAGAATTACTGGCTGCCTCGGATACTGAATTACGAAACCATTTGGTGCCAGGGCTATTCCGAGCCGGGCGCGGGCTCAGATCTCGCCAATTTGCGTACGCAGGCGGTGCTGAACGGGGGTGAGTTTGTCATTAACGGCCAGAAGATCTGGACGTCGATGGCACATGACGCCACCGATATTTTTATGCTCGTGCGCACCGACCCAAGCGCGCCAAAAAAACAGCAAGGCATCAGCTTCCTGCTGGCGCGGATGGACCAGCCCGGGATCACGATCCGGCCCATCAAGACGCTTGTCGGCGAAACCGAATTTTGTGAGGTGTTTTTCGATAACGTGCGTGCGCCGCGCGAAAATCTCGTCGGCGAGATGAACAAAGGCTGGACGATGGCTAAGGCGCTGCTCAGCTTTGAGCGCATCTTCATCGGCTCGCCAAGTCTCGCGCAAAACGCGCTGAACCAACTGGAGAACCTAGCCCGCGCGCGCGGCGCCTTTGAGGATCGGGTGTTCCGGGATCGTTTCGCTCAGGCGGCGCTGGACGTTGAGGACCATGCGGCGCTTTATACCCGCTTCGCCGATCAGCTGAAGCGCGGCGAGACACTGGGCGCCGATGTTTCGATGCTTAAAGTCTGGGTGACCGAGACGTTTCAGCGCATTACCGAGCTGACGATTGAAGCAGCCGGGCCCGATGGGGCCAGCGTTGGGCCTCTGCAGATTGGCAATGTCAACGCGGATATTTTAACAACCTTTTACCGTGCGCGACCAGCGACGATTTACGGGGGTACAAACCAGATCCAACGAAATATCCTTGCCAAGGCAGTTCTGGAACTGCCGGACTAGCCGAGGAAAGAAAGCTTCAGCGTGCTGGAACGATAGCGAACGCCGTTAGTGCCGGGGCTCAAAAGGAAAAGTGTTCTCCACCAATACGCGCTCTCTGCTCTGGCACACCGGCCTTTTTTGAATACATGTTTCTGGCTTGGCTTGAGAGAACCGTGCGTCCCGCTGACATAGTAAAAGACAAGTGAATTTTTCGTGGTTTGATATGGGTTGGGAGATCGCCAAATGAAAGCTGCCGTCTTAAATCGTGTTGGAGGCGGATTTGCCGTCGAGGACATTGATATCGATCGTCCACGGGGACGTGAAATTTTTGTCCAAGTCAAAGCCTCGGGGCTTTGCCATTCAGATCTTCATTTCGCCGAAACAAACTTCGGAACGCCGCTCCCGGCCGTTCTTGGTCATGAACTCGCAGGCGTGGTGGTTGAGCTGGGACCGGATGCGTCTGGGTTTGCGGTTGGCGACCATGTGGTCGGCTCATTGATTCGCCATTGTGGATATTGCCGTACGTGTACAAACGGCCGCAGCTTCCAGTGTGAGTTTCCAGAGGATAATCTCCGGAAACAAGGTCAACCGCCCCGACTTTCGCGTTCCGGAAAACCAGTCACCCAGGTGTTTGGGATGGGATCGTTTGCCGAGTACAGCTTGATTCACGAGAACCAGCTGGTAAAAATTCCGGAATCGGTTCCCTTCACGCGGGCGGCCATTCTCGGCTGTGGAACGATAACGGGAGCAGGCGCGGTTATTAATTCGGCGAAAGCAAAGCCGGGCGATAACGTGGCGATTATCGGTGTTGGCGGTGTCGGTTTGAATGCGATATCGGGCGCAAAACTGGCGGGGGCGAACAAGATCATAGCAATCGATGTGCAACCAAAGAAAAAGGAACTGGCCCATCGATTTGGCGCCACGGATTTTGTTGATGCCAAAGCCAATGACATGGTGGAACAGGTTCGCAAAATCTGCCCGGGTGGCGTTGACCATGTCTTTGAAATGGTTGGGGTGAAATCGGCATCCGAACAAGCTTCCAAGATGATTCGTGTCGGTGGCGGTGTTTATCTCGTCGGCATCCATCCGCCGGAGGTCTCGATCAGCTTCAATGTCTTTAAGGACTTCCTTCTTGGCCAAGCAATGTTTCGCGGCGTATATATGGGTTCAACGAATATAAAAAATGATATTCCCATGTATGCGGGTCTTTATTTGCAAAAGAGGTTTAACCTTGATGATCTGGTGTCGCGCGAAATAAATATATCCGAGATCAACGAGGCTTACGAAGAAGTGAAAGGCGGGGCTATTGCCCGCAGCGTGATTACTTCCTTTAACTGAAGCGGATTACCCCCTAGCGGGTCTGAAAGATAGAAGGGATTGCAAATGTCGAAGCCATTGTTGGAAGGGAAGGTTGCCGTTGTCACTGGCGCGGGCGGCGGTATCGGCCGGGGGATCGCCTTGGCGATGGCCAAGGAGGGGGCGGCGGTGATTGTTGCCGATATCGGTTCCTCGGTGACCGGCGAAGGTAAATCCGCAACTCCAGCGGAGGAAACCAAGCAGATGATCGAGAAGCTGGGCGGCCGCGCCGCTGTATGCACCGAGAGCGTGAGTGAGTGGAATTCCGCGCAGAAGATCGTTCAGGCGGCACTGGATTCCTTCGGGCGTGTCGATATCGTCGTCAACAATGCGGGCATCCTGCGCGATGTTATTTTTCACAAAATGTCGGCGGACGATTGGCTGGCCGTTATCGGGGTGCATCTCAATGGCAGCTTCTTCGTAAGCCGCGCCTCGGCTGAGCATTTCCGGCGGCAGGAATCCGGCGCCTACGTGCATATGACGAGCACCTCCGGGTTGATCGGCAATTTCGGCCAGGCGAACTACTCGGCGGCCAAGCTCGGCATCGTCGCCTTGTCTAAATCCATCGCGCTTGACATGAAGCGCTATAACGTCCGCTCGAACTGCATTGCTCCCTTCGCGTGGAGCCGGATGGTCGGATCCATCCCGACCGACACGCCGGAACAGCAGGAACGGGTGAAGAAAGTTAAACTGATGACGCCGGAAAAGAACGCGCCGATGGCGGTGTTTCTCTGCTCTGATGCCGCCAAGGATGTGACCGGTCAGGTCTTCGGCACGCGCTTTAATGAGATTTTCCTCATGGGCGCGATCCGTCCGGTGCGTTCCATTCATCGCAGCGAGGGCTGGACGCCGCAACTCATCGCCGAGCATGCCTACCCGGCCTTGCGCTCCGCCATGCTGCCGCTTGACCGCAGCGGAGAAATATTCACCTGGGATCCGGTTTAACCTACCGGAGGCGATTCCGTGCATGGCCAGCACGGCCGTGTACGGAGCGCTTTCTTTTCGGCAATCAAGGCGTCGACGGCCGGGAATCGGACGCAGTTGCTTTGTTTGAACAGCAGCCGTTCATGACCCATGGCGAGACGCTAGCCAGACTCGCATAAACTCCCAGACGGCATCAGCAATTATTCCCGGTCTGAGGCCTGTGCTCACTCCGCCGGGGCGGAGGAGAGGTCCGGCTCGCGCTGTTTGCCGCGAAACCCGTCGAACAGACTCATCTGGTGCACGCAGCTCAGCGTGCAGCTGGGTGCACAGCCCTTACGGGTATGATATTCGCGGCGGATATCCTCACGCCCATATTGCAGCAACGGAATTGCCGGGTAGCCTCGCTGCTGGGAGCACCAATGCACCCGCCCATCCTCCGTCACATACAAATAGCGCGCGCCCGCCCGGCATTTCCAGGCGTTCGGCCGTCCATGCATGAGATTTTTCTGAAACAGCCGGTAATTCAGCGTATGCACGAGCGAGGGGGAGATCTCCGTCACCTGCCGGTAGGCGGCCATCTGCGCCGGGCTCAGCGGTTTCAGCGCGCCGGAATGGTCATGCAGCATCCCCACCGAATGCTGGAACCCGTATTTTGCCGCCGTCTCGGCGATCCGCACCACATCCTGCGTGCGCTCGCCCGTCACGCCGAGCACGGAATTGATATTAACCTTGAAGCGGGCATGCTCGGCCAGCAGTTTGAGCCGGCCTTCCACCGAACCCAGGCTTTTCATGGAAACGTCGTCAGCCACGAGGTTATCGATGCTGATCTGCATGCCCTGGAGCCTGGCCGCATTCAGCCGCTCGATCCAGCCGCGTGAGAGCTTGAAGCCATTGGTGATCATGGTGACAATCATGCCCTTACGGCGGGCATGGCGGATCGCCTGGTCCAGCTCGGGGTGGAGCAGGGTCTCACCGCCGGTGAAGGTGATGGAGGCGGTGCCGAGCGCGGCCAGATGGTCCACCCGCGCCAGCAGGTCGGCCAGCGGCACCGGGGCGGACACATCGTCATATTCATTGCAATAGCCACAGGCGAGGTTACAGCGCCGCGTCACCACCACCTGGGCGAGCAGAGGGGTGTAGCGGGTGAAAATGGCCTTCGCGGCGAAGCGCAGCCCCGCGCCCAATATGTCCATGCGCTCGGAGAAAGTCGGTTTATCCACGCGGATCGGTGCTTTCGGAGTGATGTCGAGGCCGTGTGTACAGGCGGAGGGAGATAATTTCAAACCGCGCTGGGCGGCTAGGCCGCTCTGGGACCGCACAGGATGATGGCGGTGCCGCAGAGGGTGACGGCGGCCCCGATGAGATCCCAGCGATCCGGCTTGGCGCCCTCGATAAACCAGAGCCAGAGAATCGCCGCAGAAACATAAACGCCTCCGTAAGCCGCGTAGGCGCGCCCGGCCTGGCTGGCATCAACCAGCGTCAGCGCCCATGCGAACAAGGCCAGGCAGGCCGCTCCCGGCACGAGCCAAAGCGGGGTTTTGCCGAGGCGCAGCCAAGCCCAGAAGGCGTAGCAACCGGCAATCTCGGCAAAGGCGGCGCCGATATAGGCGATGAGGGTCACGATCGCGTTATAGTGAGCCGCGCCCGGCCGGCAATGACCTCAGATTTGCGGCGCGGCTGACCGGAGCGCTCATTTATTCAGGGCTTGCATTTGCGGCGCGGCATAGCGCTCTCCCGCCGCGGCTCCCGGGGGGAGTATCTTATCGAGCCGGGCCTGGTCTTCCTGGTTGAGCGTGACATTGAGC
>JAJYAF010000475.1 GCA_021779655.1 Pseudomonadota bacterium | reverse complement strand
AGGCACCGCCCAATCACGCCGCGCACGCAACACTCCATGACACCGTAGAAACCAACTTCCCGCGGTCCGCTCTGTAACGAAAAACCCGCCATCCCGTGCATGGCCATGGCGGTGATGAAGAAGCCGGACAGAATCATGAAGCGCGGAGCAATGTATTTGGAAAAACGACCGACGACGACCATCGCGGCCATGGTACCGATGCCACGCGGGGCAAGCAGCAACCCAACCGTGATGACCGGAAAGTTCAGAACATCCTGAAGCAGGGGGGGGAACAAAGACATCGTTCCCATCAGCAACATGGAAACGACGATGTTCAGAAACAGGCCAAGTACGAAATTGCGATTGTTGAACAGGTCGGGCCGGATGAACGGATCGCGCGCCAGCAGGATTTGAACGAGAAACAGAAAGAAGCTGGTGCCGCCCACGACCGCCCATGTGACGATCGTGGGGGAACTGAACCAGTCGTCGATCTCGCCGCGGTCGAGAACGATCTGCAACCCGGCGACGGCCGTGCTTAGGAAGCAAAAGCCGAGCAGGTCGAAACGGGGCGGCTGCTGGCGCTGCGTCTCCGGCACATAGAAAAAAACCACCGCCGCCGCGATGGCGCCTATCGGCACGTTGATGTAGTACACCCAGCGCCAGCTCAGGTCGAAGGTGAGCCAGCCGCCCAGCGTGGGCCCAAGGATAGGGCCCAGCATGATCCCCATTCCCCAAATCGCCATGGCCTGCGGATGCCGCTCCCGCGGGTAGGTATCCAGAAGGGTTGCTTGCGAAAGCGGGGTCAAGGCCGCGCCGGCCATGCCTTGCAGCGCCCTCGCCACGATGGCCTGGGCAAGGGTCTGGCACATTCCGCACAACACCGAGGCCACGACGAAACCAACGATAGAGACCAGAAACAACCGCCGCCGGCCAAATCGCGCCGCGAGCCAGCCCGTTGGCGGCGTCATGATGGCGGCGGCGATGATGTAGTAGGTGAGTACCCAGGTGGCTTCGTCGTAACTCGACGCAAAAGTCCCCGCCATATAGGGAAGCGCGACATTCGAGATCGTCATGTCGAGCCCCTGGATGAGCGTGGCCAGCATGGTGCCGACCGTGATCATCACCAGGGACGACCGCAGCGCGGTGCCGGCCGGATTTTCAGTCGCCGGTGAGGACGGTTCGGGTTGGCGCATGGCTGTTATGTTCCTATCAGTTGGCCGGAAAACAAAACCAGCGCAGTGCCTGCAAAACATTTTTTTCTTCGGCGACAGTCCGGGTTTCGCCAACACACGCTCACCAGCTGCGAACCGCTTGGTCCCGATGGTAAAACGAGGGTGGCGCCGCTGGCAAGGATTGGGGAAGCATGGTCATCGCGCCCCTTCCGGCGCGGCCGGCCGCTGCCCGTGATATCCGGGTTCGGAATTTTCGATATAGCCATCCTTTGTCTGGCCGGTTAGCCTTCGTTGTTCGGAAAAAGTAGCGGCTGCCGATCGGGGCAGTCCTGTGAGAGGAGACACCTATGTCCGCGATACGGCAAGCCCCGGCATCCGCCAGGCCCTATGACGCGATCATCGTCGGCGCCGGCTTCTCCGGCCTGTACCAGCTGCACAAGCTGCGCGATACGCTCGGCCTCAAGGCCAGGGTGCTGGAGGCTGGCGGCGGCGTGGGCGGCACCTGGTACTGGAATCGGTATCCGGGCGCGCGCTGCGATTCGGAAAGCTTCTCCTATTCCTACTCGTTCTCCAGCGAACTGGAGCAGGAATGGGAGTGGAGCGAGCGCTATCCGAGCCATGAGGAAATCCGCCGCTACCTCAACCATGTCGCGGACCGTTTCGATTTGCGGCGGGACATTCAGCTCAATACCCGCGTCTTGGCCGCCGCGTTCGATTCGGCGCGCGATCTCTGGACCGTGACCGCCGAGACCGGCGAAACCTTCGTGACCCGTTTTCTCATCACCGCCGTGGGCTGCATTTCCGCCGCCAATGTCCCCGACATTCCAGGGCGGGACAGCTTCGCCGGGCAGTGGTATCATACCGGGCGCTGGCCGCATGAGGGCGTGGATTTCACCGGCAAGCGCGTGGGGTTGATCGGCACCGGCTCGACCGGCATCCAGGCCGCGCCGGTGATCGCGGAATCCGCCGCCCATCTCAGCGTTTTTCAGCGCACCGCCAATTTCAGCATTCCGGCCCGGAACGCGCCGCTTACGGCGGAGTTCGTACGCGAGATCAAATCCAACTACGCGGCCGTGCGCGAAGTCATGCGCGGCACCCCCAACGGCCATCCTTTCGCCATCAGCAAGGATTCGGCGCTTGCCGTGCCGGAGGAGGAGCGGCAAGCGCGGTATGAACGCGCCTGGGAAGTGGGCGGATTGCGCTTTCGCGCCGAGTTCAGCGACCTGCTGACCAACAAGGCGGCGAATGACACGGCGGTCGCATTCCTACAGAACAAGATCCGCGAAGTCGTGAAAGACGCCGAAATCGCGGAGAAACTGATCCCCCGCGACCATCCCTTCGCCACCAAGCGCCCCCCGATAGACACCGGGTATTTCGAGACCTTCAACCGCGGCAATGTGCGCCTGGTTGATGTCAAGGCGGACCCGATCGAGGCGATGGTGCCGGAAGGCATCCGCCTTACGAGCGGAGAGATCGTACCGCTCGACATCATCGTGTTCGCCACCGGGTACGACGCGCTCACCGGCAGCCTTCTCGCCATGGATGTTCGTGGCGCTGACGGCCATAACCTGCGCGAGGACTGGGCGGCGGGGCCGCGCACCTATCTGGGGCTGCAGGTGCCGCACTTCCCGAATATGTTCATCATCACCGGGCCGGGCAGCCCGTCGGTGCTGTGCAACATGCCGGTGCCGATCGAGCAGCATGTCAACTGGATCACGGATTGCATCGCCTATATG
>JAJYAF010000474.1 GCA_021779655.1 Pseudomonadota bacterium | reverse complement strand
CATCGTTGCCATGTCCGGGGCGACCATGCCGCTGCCCTTGGCGATGCCGGTGACCCTCACCTCCTCTCCGCAAAGCCGGGCCGTGCGGGTGGCCGCCTTCGGGAAGGTATCGGTTGTCATGATCGCCCGGGCCGCCTCGGCAAGCCCGTCCGGGTTCAGGCGGGCCACCAGCCGGTCCATGACCGCGACGATCTTTTGCGCGGGCAGCGGCTCGCCGATAACCCCCGTGGAGGCAAGGAAGATGGTTTCCGGCGGAACATCCAACCCCCTCGCCGCCGCCGCCGCGGTGGTCTCCGCCGCGCGGATGCCGGAGACACCGTTGAAAACATTGGCATTACCGGCGTTGACAACCAGGCCCCTGGCCAATCCGCCCTTAAGCACCTCCCGGCAATAGGTCACCGGCGCGCCGGGACAGAGATTGCGGGTGAAAACGCCGGCGACCGTGGTGCCTTCGGCGAATTGCGCCAGCATCACATCGTTGCGGCCTTTGTAACGTATGCCCGCCTCCGCCACCGCGAGCCTTACGCCCGCCACCGGCTTGAGCGCCGGCAGGGGCACGGCAAGCGGCGATATGGCCCCCGGCGCCGCCATGCCGCCTACTGGCTGCCCGGCACGAGATTGACGTTCATGTCACCCGAGCTGGCCGGAGCCGGCGCGCCGTTATTATAGATCTTGATGCTGACCTTGGAACGCGCCTTGGCAAGCGTGGCTTTGATCGCGTTATCCGCGAGTTCCTGGCTGATCTGATCCTTGACATCGTCCAGGCTCGGCGCCGGCGCGGTGCGCTTGCCCTCGCACAGGATCACATGCCAGCCGAACTGCGTCTGCACCGGCGTCTTGGTGTATTCCCCCGGCTTGAGCGCGAAGGCGGCGCTGGAGAATGCCGGAACCATCTGGTTCTGCGAGAACCAGCCGAGTTCCCCGCCATTCGCCGCACCGGGATCGATGCTGTATTTCTGCGCGAGCGCGGCGAAATTCGCGCCATGGTTCAGCTGATTGATGATATCCTCCGCCTGGGCCTTCGTCTTCACCAGGATATGCCTGGCTTCCACCTGTTGCGGTCCCGGCTTGCCGGCATATTCCTTCTTATAGGTGGCGAGAACGGCGGCACTGCTTATCTGCGGGCTTACCTGCCGCTGCAGATAGGCGTTCTCCAGCCTCTCATCGGCAGCGCTCTGCATCGAGGCCGCGATTTCGGGGTTGTTTTGCAGTTTTTCCGCTTTCGCGGCGGCGAGCAACGCCTGCCGGTCGATCAGCTGATTGACGATGATGGGAAAAAGCTGCTGCGCCGGCAATTGCTGCAATTGGGCCGGAAGCTCCTGCGCCGCGTTCTGCACATCGCTGAACCGGATGGGATGGTTATTGACCGTGGCGATTACCGGATCGCCCGGCGGTAGCGCCGCGCCGGCGTTCGGCGACGAAGCCACACCGGCCTGCGGCGAGGCGGCAGCGGGGGGCGGCTGGGTTTGCGCCAACGTCGGCGCCGCAACCAACCCGGCGGCAAGCGCGAAAACCGGGACGACCGACAAACGATACATCATAATACCTTCTGGCTAAGCTTGCGGGCGTCTATGGGCCAACTCCCCAGCCGCGGCAAGCCAGTCCTTGGCACCGCCCCAATTTGACCCACCAACCCCTCAAGCCTATGTGAGCGCTGTGCCCCCTGGCCCTTTTGAACTGGCCTTTTGATTGGAACCCGTTCCAGCATGATTTCAAGCCTTGCCCGCGCCATCTTCGGTACCAGTAACGATCGTGCCTTGAAAGGCTTCAAGCGGCGGGTCGCGGCAATCGCCGCCCTGGAACCCGAAATGGCCGCGCTGGACGATGCCGCGCTGGCGGCCAAGACAGCCGAATTCAAAAACCGCCTCGCGGCCGGCGAAACGCTGGACGATCTGCTGGAGGAGGCATTCGCCACCGTGCGCGAGGCCGGCCGCCGCTGCCTTGGTCTGCGGCATTTCGACGTGCAGATGATCGGCGGCATGGTCCTGCATTCCGGCCGCATCGCCGAGATGAAAACCGGGGAGGGAAAAACCCTGGTCGCAACGCTTGCCGTGTATCTCAACGCGCTCACGGGCAAGGGTGTGCATGTAGTCACCGTTAACGACTACCTCGCGCAGCGCGACGCGGAATGGATGGGCCGGCTCTACGCTTTCCTTGGAATGACCACCGGGGTGATCGTGGCCGGACTGGATGAAGATCAGCGGCGCGCCGCCTACGCGGCGGATATCACCTACGGCACCAACAACGAGTTCGGTTTCGACTATCTGCGCGATAACATGAAGTACCGGCTGGAAGACATGGTCCAGCGCCCCTTCCATTACGCGATCGTGGACGAGGTGGATTCCATCCTCATCGACGAAGCCCGCACGCCGCTGATCATCTCCGGACCGTCGGACGAGGCGACCGACCTTTACACCAAGGTCGACACGATCGTTGCCGCGCTGGTCAGGCTCGACGATGTTTACGAAAAGGACGAGAAAGCCCGCACGGTGACGCTGACCGAGGAAGGATCAGAGCGGGTGGAAGCCATGCTGCGCGAGGCCGGCCTGCTCACCGAAGGCAATCTCTACGACATTTTCAACATCTCCCTGCTCCACCATGTGCAGCAATCCCTGCGTGCCCACGCGCTTTACGCGCGGGACGTCGATTATATCGTGCGCGACGGCAAGGTGGTGCTGATCGATGAATTCACCGGCCGGATGATGGAAGGCCGCCGCTTCTCCGAGGGGCTGCACCAGGCGCTGGAGGCGAAGGAACGGGTGACGGTGGAGCGCGAGAACCAGACGCTCGCCTCGATCACTTTCCAGAATTATTTCCGCCTGTTTCCGAAACTCGCCGGCATGACCGGCACGGCGATGACCGAGGCCGACGAATTCGAGCAGATCTA
>JAJYAF010000473.1 GCA_021779655.1 Pseudomonadota bacterium | reverse complement strand
CCGATCGCGAGTTGCTGCTGCTCACCGCCCGAGAGCAGTCTCGTCTTGCGGTCGCGGATCTGCTTGAGCTTGGGGAAGAGGTCGAAAACATGCTCGGGAACCCGGGTGACCTTAAGCCCGGGGCGGCCCGAAAGGGCGGCGAGGCCCACGGTGAGGTTCTCCATGACCGTCAGATGCGGAAAAACGCGGCGGCCCTGTGGGACAAGGCCGATGCCGGTCCGCGCCCGGCCATGGGCCGGCGCAGCGGAGAGATCGGTGCCCATGAAGGATATTTCGCCCCGCAAGAGCGGGTGAATTCCGGCAATGACGTTGAGCAGCGTCGTTTTGCCCACGCCGTTGCGGCCGATAAGCGCCACCGCATCCCCGGCCGGAACCTGCATGTCGATATGCCACAACACCTGGCTCTGACCGTAGGATGCACAAACGCCGCTTAGTTCCAGCAGGTTCATTCCTTCTCCCTTCCGAGATAGACGGCCTGAACCTGTGCATCGGCGCGGATCTCGGCAACGCTTCCTTCCTTCAGGATGCGCCCCTGGTGCAGGACGGTCGTCCATCCGTTCAGGGCTTCGACGAAGGTCATGTCGTGGTCGATCACCAGCACAGTGTGCTGCCCGAGCAGCGAGCGGATGAGCTCGGCCGTGCGCTGCGTGTCGTCCGGACCCATGCCGGCGGTAGGCTCGTCAAGGAGCAGCAGATCGGCGTCGGTTGCGACCACCATGCCGATTTCGAGCCATTGCTTTTCTCCGTGCGAAAGTTCGGACGCGAGCGCATGGCGCCTGTCGGCAAGGCCGATGATCTGCAAAATATCGTCGGCGCGGGCGCGCTCGCCTGCCGGAACGCGGGTTGAGAGCGCGCGCCACCAGCCGCGGTTCTTGCGGCCCGCCACCAGGACATTATCGAGAACCGTGAGCGCCGGCAGAACCCCCGGCGTCTGAAATTTGCGGCAGATGCCTCGGCGCACGATCTCCTGTTCCGGCAGCTTGGTGATATCGTGCTGCTTGAAACGGATATGCCCGCCGGTGGCTCGGACGCGGCCGATGATGGCGTCGCAGAGCGTCGATTTGCCGGCGCCGTTCGGGCCGATGAGGATGCGCAGTTCGCCCCGGTCGATGGCGAGCGACACGTCGGTCAAGGCCTTGAACCCTTCGAAATCGACCGTGACGCGTTCCAGCGCGAGCAGGGGCGCGCTCACGCCGGCAGCCCGATCCCGTGCGGACCCGGCTCAGCCCTTTGCGCTACCGGCATCATTCGACGACGCTGAGCCGTTCGCGGGGAACGCGCGGCTTGAAGAAGGTTTTTGCCACCAGGCCGGCAACACCCTGATCCATGAAGCTGACCACGAGGATGAACATCGCGCCGAGCGCGTAAAGCCAAAGTGATGGAAGGGCCGAACTGACCTGGTCCTTGGCGAAATTCACCAGAAGCGTACCGGCAATAGCGCCCCACAACGTGTTTCGTCCCCCCACCGCGACCCACACCACCATTTCAATGGATGGCACGACGCCAACCAGCGCCGGCGAGATGACCCCGGCATGCAGTGTAAACAGCGCCCCTCCGATACCGGCCAGTACGCCCGCTATTGTGAACGCGCCGACTTTATAAGGCAGCGGGCTATGGCCCAGGAAACGCACCCGGTTTTCGCCATCGCGCGTTGCCCGCAGCATGACCCCCCAATGCGTCCGGAGCAGCCAGGACAGGCCGAAATAGCTCGCCGCGAGGATGGCAAGCGTGATCCAGTAGATCACCCAGGCGGATCGGGCGGAGGTGACGTCGAATCCATCGAAGCTGGAAAAATCGGTCAAGCCGTTGAAGCCACCGGTATAGGCCTGCTGGCTGATGAGCAGCGTGGCGAAGGTTAGGGCGAGCGCCTGGGTGATGAGCGCGAAATAGACCCCGCCGACACGGCGGCGGAACACCAGCCAGGAAAAGCCGGCAGCGAACAGGCCGGGTATCAGTACCACGAGAATGATCGAGACCCAGGGATTGACGAACAGATACCAGAACCGCGGCAGGGCGCTAAGGCCGCTCCACTGCATGAAATCCGGCATGTCCCCGTTGGCGAGGTCAAGCCCTTCAAGCTTCAGGTGCATCGCCAGCGCGTATCCGCCAAGGCCGAAGAACACGCCCTGGCCAAGCGAAAGAATTCCACCCTCTCCCCAAGTAAGCACGATCCCCGTGGCGAGGATGGACATGGCCAGAAACCGGCCCAGCAACGAAAGCTCGTATGAGGAAACGAGCCAAGGGGCGGCGGCGCTCAAGGCCAACAAGGCCGCGACGGCGATGCGTTTCAAGGACGGTTTCATGCTCATCCCTCCAAAGCCCGGGACCGCACGCTGATCACGCCTTGCGGACGGAACTGGATGAAAACGATGACAAACACCAGCATCAAAACTTGTGCCAGGCTGACATCGACGAAAATCTCGACGAAGGCCGTGAACACCCCGGCCATGAGAGAGGCGATGGTGGTGCCAACCAGCGAGCCAAGCCCGCCCAGAATGACGACGAGAAAGGCAGGCACGATATAGCTTTGTCCGACGGTCGGCGTGACCGGGCCGAGCAAAGCGAGGGTGACACCCGCCAGCCCGGCGACGCCGGTGCCGAGCGAAAAGACGCAAAGATCGACGAGCCGCGCATTCACCCCCATTGCCGCGGCGATCGGCCGGTCCTGGTTGACCGCCCGGACATAAAGCCCCAGCCGGGTTTTGTTGAGGAGCAGGGCGATGGCGGCGAGGGTGGCCACGGCAACGCCGAGAATGAAAAGCCGCGCAACCGGCAGGGTCAGTCCGGCAAGCGGACCGCTGGAAATTACGATTGCGTGGTCCAGCCAGCCTGGAGCAACCACCTGCACGCCGATTGCGCCGAAGAGGTTGCGCGCCGCCTGCTGCAT
>JAJYAF010000472.1 GCA_021779655.1 Pseudomonadota bacterium | reverse complement strand
GAGAGCCGGCCGCCGCGATCGTAGAAGAGCCGGCCGCTGGCGGTGAGATCGCCCATGGACAACACGAAATCCGGCAGCCCCATCCGGGCGGGCGAGAGCAGCATTTCGGCGCGCAGGGAAATGGAGCCGGCCCCCGGCCAGGGGAGGCCCGCATCCAGGCCGAAAGCCTTGAAGGCGGCAATGGCGTTGGGATAGCGCACGGTAAACGCGCCGGTGGCGCTTTGCCGTGGAAGGTCCATCACGGGCGCCGCCGTGATTCTGAGCTGGCCGAGCGAAAGGACCCCGCTGGCCGCCAGGGCATTCGCCGGTCCCGCGGCCAGCAGCGAAAGCGCGAGCGGCGCCTTCACCCACGCGGCGGGGGGCTGCCAGGCCGGCGGAAGCAACGCCGCCGCCGGCTCCGCCGAGGGCAGCGCGAGTATGGCGCGCGCGGCGCTGATGACCGCCGTCGGCGCATTTTGCGCTGCCGCGTTGTCCGCCTGCGCCGGCGTATCGGGGGAAAGGGTGAAGCTCGCCGTGGCAATTCCGCCATCCAGGCTTGCCGTCAGCCGCCGGACCACCAGCCGGTCGCCAAGCCTCGCATCCAGCAACAGGCGGGCGAGGTGGATGTTGTTCAGGCCGGCGCGATCCGCCGAGAGTTCGAAATCGGCGCTGAGCGCGCGGCGCGAGAAAATATCGGGCGGGTTGCGCAACATGGCGGCAAAAGCCGCGAGATCCAGCGTGTTGAAATGCAGGGCGCCCACCAGCGCGCGGCGCCGCACCAGCACGGCGGCGCCGGCGGCATGGTCCGGCCCCAGGGTTGCCACGAGGTTGTCGAAGCGCAGGTGGTCGGTCCCGCCGTTCAGGTCGGCGGCGAGCGTTGCCGCCTGCCAGGACGGCGGCAGCACGGGATGCGCGCCGAAATGCGCCAGCAGGTCACCCAATTGGGAGGTGTCGAATACCGCCCTGCCGCGCAGGTGCCCCGCCGGGTCCGTTTTGCCGGAGAGCGAGAGCGTGCTGCCGCCGCCAAGGCGCAGGTCGAGCAGCGTGATATCGATCCCGGCGGCTGTGAAGCCGGCGATGCCGCGCAGCCGCGGGACGGCAAGGCGCGCCGCCCCGGCGGTGATCGTGCTGTCCGTGGCATCGACCGCGACCCGCACCGGCAACCGGCCGAAGGCGGAGGCCAAAGCCCGCGGCGTGCCGGGGTCGAGCGGCAAGACGAGATGCTGCCCGGTGAGCACCAGGTCAAGCGCGAGCGGGGCGAATGACAGCGTGGCGCTGCCGGAGAGCCGCATGCCGCCCTGGCGGATGTCGAGCTTTTCGAGGGCGATTTTGTTGGGGTCGCCGGTCATGACGGCGCTGCCGCCCAAGGGCGGCGAAGGACGCGCTCCCGCGCTCAGCGTCTCGGCGGTGAAGGTTATCCGGCCGGAGACGGTGCCGGCCGAATCGTAGGTGCCGGAGAGATGCGCGAGCAGTTTCGGATCCTGGCTGGTGTGGATATCGAGGGTCACCGCCGCGCTGCCAGCGGCTGAAAGGGAGCCAAAGGCCATGGAAAGGGCCAATGGCGAGCCGTTAAGCTTGCCGTTTCCGGAAATCGAGAACGCGCCGCCGCCGCCGGTGAAAATATCGGCGAAAACCTGCGTGAAGGTGAGTCCGCCCAGGCTCACCACACCGTTACTGATTTCCGCGTGCAGCGACGCGAGCCAGCGGGCCGGCGCGATGGCGGCCGCGCCACCCGGCACCGGCCAGGGCAGGGCGATGCGCGGCGATTGCAGGCTCATGCTCCGCGCCAGGATCTGCCCGTGCAGGAGGGGCAGCGGGGCGATGTCCATGGTGAGCGAGGCGGCGGTGATGATCTCGTGATCGGGGCCGGTGATGGTAATGCCGCCGGCCACGAATTCCGGTTGCGGCAGCAGCTTCAGGGAAAGCCTGCCGCTGATCCGCACGCTCCGGCCGGTGAGCGTGGAGGCCAGCGCCTCGATGCCGGCGCGATGATACCCGGAGGCGATGAATTTCGGCAGCGCCACCAGGCAGATGGCGAGGATTGCCACCAGGGCCGGCGGAATGGCCCAGAAAACACCCCGGCAAACCCCGGGGAACCGGCGTTTGGCCCGCCGGGTTCTGCCGTCCCCGGGCGTTCCGTCGGGCTCGGCCGTCATGCCTGCCCGAAGCCGCCGCCGCCCGGGGTTTCGACGGTCAGCGCATCGCCCGCCGCCATCCGTGCCTCCGCGCAGCCGGGCAGGTTCTCCCGCGTGCCGTCCGCGCGCTCCACCCATTGCCGGCCGAGGGCGCCCGGCCCGCCGCCGGCCAGGCCGAAGGGCGCCACGGTGCGGCGGGAGGTCACAAGGGTGACGGTCATCGGCTCCAGGAAGCGCAGCTTGCGGACCACCCCGTCGCCGCCCCGGGTTGCGCCCGTTCCGCCGGAATTACGGCGGATGCCGAAAGCTTCCACCCGCACGGGATAGCGCAGCTCCAATATTTCCGGATCGGTGATGCGGGTGTTGGTCATGTGGGTGTGCACGGCGGAGGCGCCGTTGAATCCGGGTCCGGCGCCGCCGCCGCCGCAAATGGTTTCATAATACTGGTAGCGTTCATTGCCGAAAAGGAGGTTGTTCATGGTGGCCTGGGCGGAGGCGCAGGCGCCGAGCGCGCCAAGCAAAGCGACGGCGACCGCCTGCGCGACCTCGGTATTCCCGGCGACCACCGCGGCGCCCGGCGGAGGATTGAGGAAGCTGCCCGCCGGGATGATGAGCGTGATCGGCTCCAGGCAGCCTTCGTTCAGCGGAATATCGGCGCCGACCAGGCAGCGGAACGCGTAGAGCACGGCGGCCGTGGTCACCGCTGGCGGCGCGTTGAAATTATTTCCGCGTGCCGGGCCGGTGCCGGTGAAATCGATCGTTACGGCCCGAGCCTGGCTGTCGA
>JAJYAF010000471.1 GCA_021779655.1 Pseudomonadota bacterium | reverse complement strand
CTCGGCCAGCGCGTTGAGATCCGCGTCATCGGCAAACCGCTCAATCCGTTCCGCGGTCAGGCTTACAGGGGTCGGCAGGTCCTTGTTCACGCCTGCCTATTGGCGCGGGCAGCCCCGCTAATCAAGCAGCCGGCGATGAACCGGGTCACGAAATGCCGCCGCTTCAAGGTTCCCACCGAAGGAAATTGGCGAGAATCCGCAGCCCGACCTCCTGGCTTTTTTCAACATGAAATTGTGTGCCGGCGCGGTTGTTGCGCGCCACCATCGCGGCGAACGGGCCGCCGTAATCGGCGGTGGCGATGACATCCCGCGCATCGCCGTCCACCAGCGCATAGGAATGCACAAAATAGGCGTGGTCCCCCGGCTCCAGCCCTTGCAGCAAAGGGTGCGAACCGGGGGTGAATTGCAGCTCGTTCCAGCCCATATGCGGCAGGCGCAGCCCGGCATCGGGCAGCCTGGCGATATCGCCCTTGATCCAGCCGAAACCGGCGGTGGTTCCGTGTTCCAGCCCGCGTTCGGCCATCAGCTGCATGCCCACGCAGATGCCCAGAAACGGCGCGCCGGCGTCCACGCGGGCAACCAGGGCTTCGCGCAGCCCGTCCCGGCCGTTCAATCCGGCGGCGCAATCGGCGAATGCCCCCTGCCCGGGCAGCACGATCCGCGCCGCGCGCGCGACGGTTTGCGGCTCCGCGCTGATCTCCACCGCGACATCGGCCGCCAGCCGCTCGGCCGCCAGCTTGAGGCCGCGCGCGGCCGAGGCCAGGTTGCCGCTGCCGTAATCGACGACGACGACCCGTTCAGGCATGTTCAGAGCGCGCCCTTGGTCGAGGGTATCTCCCCGGCGGCGCGCGGCTCCAGCGCCACCGCCATCTTCAAGGCGCGGGCGGTAGCCTTGAACGTGGCTTCGGCAATATGGTGCGCGTTGCCGCCCGCCCGCCGCACGACATGCAGATTGAACAAGCCATTGCCGGCGAAGGCGCGGAAGAACTCCTCGAACAGCTCGGTGTCCATGGTGCCCAGCATCGGGCTCGGGAATGCGACGCCCCAGGCCAGACAGGCCCGCCCGGAAAGATCGATCACCGCTTCCACCAGCGCCTCGTCCATCGGCACGCTGGCCTGGCCGAAGCGGCTGATGCCGCGTTTTTCGCCCAGCGCCTGCCGCAGCGCCTGGCCAAGCACGATGCCGACATCCTCGGTGGTGTGATGCGCGTCGATATGCAGGTCGCCCTTCGCGGCGATGGCGAGATCGAACAGCCCATGCCTTCCGAAGGCGGTGAGCATATGGTCCAGAAAGCCGATGCCGGTGGCGATCTCGGTTCTTCCCGTGCCGTCCAGGGCAAGCCGGAGCATAATCTCCGTCTCGGCGGTCTTGCGCGAAATTTCGGCGGTGCGTGTCATGGACCGGAAGTAGCGCGTTGTTCAGGAAAACTCTACACCTGCCGTTGATCCGGCCGTCGGCTTAAAAAATTTGGCCGAAACCGCGAGTTTCGCCCGGGTAATGCCTTGGGGCAATGCGTTGAGGCAATGCCTATCGTCCTCAAATGATTTCCGTGATGCGTTTTACATGCACTTCGTAACCTTACGTTAATCTTTGCAGGTCACATTCAAGATTGCAAATTAGGTGTTGCGTTCTTGTGGCGAATCGGCTTGGCTGGGGCGTACCATAGCTTGCAAAAGCAGTCCCACGAAATTTTTGAAGACGCCGGTTGAAGTCTGGCGAACGGTCCCTGACGAAGGCAGGGATGGTTCCCCATGTAGGTGCCTTGTTTAGTGCCTGGCGAAAGGCCGGGTCAGACCATCCGATCATCGGCACTAAAATTGCTTGTCTTCTTTCGGGTGAAGCACAAGATTCTGGAACAGGGGTGCCGGCAGCGGAAGAGCGGCCCAGGCATCGGGACAGCAGGTCTTTCGGGACATGTCATCCTCCGGATGAGACCGGCCCATTAACGGGAAGGGCAGCACGAGGGAAGAAGGACCAGGCGTAGCGGTTCATCCAGATGTAGCAGTCACTAGGAGTTGTTCATGGGCATGATCGATCAGCTTTTCTCCCGTTCCATGCAGAGTTACGAGAGCCAGCGCCAGCACGAGATGCCGCTGCTCGAATATCTCGCGCTCTGCAAACGCGATCCGATGGCCTATGCCTCGGCCGCCGAACGCATGGTGGCCGCGATTGGCGAGCCGCGGGTGATCGATACCGTCAAGGACCCCCGGCTCGGGCGGATCTTCATGAACCGCACCATCAAGACATATCCAGCCTTTGCCGAATTCTATGGCATGGAGGACACGGTCGAGCGGATCGTCAACTTCTTCCGCTATGCGGCCCAGGGATTGGAGGAGCGCAAGCAGATCCTCTATCTCCTGGGACCCGTGGGCGGCGGCAAATCCTCGATGGCCGAGCGGCTCAAGCAGTTGATGGAAAAACTGCCGATCTACGTCCTGAAGGCCGGCGACCAGATCAGCCCGATCTTCGAGAGCCCGCTTGGCCTGTTCGATCCGGAGGCGATGGGTGAGGAGCTGGAGAGCCATTTCGGCATTCCGCGGCGCCGGCTTACCGGGCTGATGAGTCCCTGGGCGACCAAGCGGCTGGACGAGTTCCACGGCGATATCAGCCGCTTCACCGTGGTGCGGCTGATGCCCTCGCGCCTGCGGCAGATCGCGGTCGCCAAGACCGAGCCGGGCGATGAGAACAACCAGGACATCTCAAGCCTGGCGGGCAAGGTGGATATCCGTATGCTGGAATCCTACAGCCAGAACGATACCGACGCCTACAGCTATTCGGGCGGCCTGAACCGCACCACTCAGGGCCTGCTGGAATTCGTCGAGATGTTCAAGGCGCCGATCAAGATACTCCACCCGCTTCTCACGGCGACCCAGGAGGGCAACTATATCGGCACGGAGAATA
>JAJYAF010000470.1 GCA_021779655.1 Pseudomonadota bacterium | reverse complement strand
TTTATAAATCGCCTCGACATAGTTCACGCCGGGCTTGAACGCCCAGTCGTTCTGGCTGGCGAACAGCGCGTCGATGAAAGGGTAGTATTGGGCCGGCGGCAGGGAGCGCGCGACCTGCGCGGCCATCAGCGCGACCTGGTCCAGCGGAAAATCCTTGAAGACGATCTGTAGCTTGTTGGTATCGATCAGGTCGGGTTTGACCTTGGTCATCGTGACGGTGGCAAAATAGGCGCAATGCGTGCAGGTCAGGGAGAAATATTCGATCGCCTTCACCTTCGCATCCGGCGAGCCGATGGCGCGTTCGCCGAACGGCGAATTCGCGGTGCCCATATTCGGGGTGGCGTTATTCGCGGTGGCGTTTGCGGTAGCCAGGCGGGCGAAGCTCGGGGCGATCAGCGTTGTGCCCGCGAGCAGCGTTATGGAGCGACGAGTGGATGGCATTTTCAACCTCGAATTACAGCTATGATGTCTCTTCGGCGCGGAGTCGATCAACCGCTTCTCCCCTTGGCGTGAATTCCTTGATAAAGCTTTGCCAGCACGACCCCCAGTTCGCCTTCGGGCAGATCCTCGGGCGGGGGGCGCGGCGCGGCGCGGCCTGGAGCCTGCGGCGCCGCCCGTTGCAGCTGGGCCACGAAGCGCAGCCGTTCGACCAGCTGCCTGCCCAGGCCGAGATTGAGCCGCTGGATCAGGGCCGGGGCGCAAAGCTGTAATTCCATTGCCACCGGGCTGGCGCAAGCCAAAGTGAGCGTGCCGGCGGCGAATTTCACGGGTACCGCGCGGGCGCTAAGCTCCGGCCCGGCCAGTTCCGGCCAGTCCGCGAGCAGATGCGCCGCCGCCGGCGCCCGCCTGCGAAAGGCCGGTCGCAGCACGGGCACCAGCAGCGCGCCGATTCCGCGCATGGCGAAATTACGGGGCGGCTGCCGCGCCGCCGGCCTTGCCGTTCCGGCGTCGGCGGGATTGCGCGCAACGCCGCCGGCGTGCTCAGAATGCCTTGGTGCCCGAGAACGCTTCGCCGCCATCCGCCGAACAACTCCTTTCCTGGTATGCCGAAAAGCGCCGGCATCTGCCATGGCGTCCGCCACTCGGCCAGCAAGCCGAGCCTTACCACGTTTGGCTCAGCGAGGTCATGCTGCAACAGACGCAGGTTGCCACCGTAATTCCATATTACCGCAAATTTCTCGCGGCATATCCCACCATTTTCGATCTCGCCGAAGCCCCGGTCGAGGCGGTGCTGGGGTTATGGGCCGGCCTTGGATACTATGCTCGCGGCCGCAACCTGCATGCCTGCGCGCGTGGCGTTGCGGAGCGGGGCGCGTTCCCGCGAACCGAGGCCGGCCTGCGGGCATTGCCCGGCATAGGCCGCTACACCGCGGCGGCGATCGGCGCCATCGCCTTCGGTCTGCCGCTGCTCCCGGTGGATGGGAATGTCGAACGTGTGACAGCGCGGCTTTTCGCAATCGAATCGCCGCTGCCGGCCGCGAGGCCCGGGATCGCCGCCGCCGCGCAGGCGCTACTGGCTGATACGGCGGCACGGCAGGCTCCGGGAGATTTCGCGCAGGCCCTGTTCGATCTCGGCGCCACGATCTGCCTGCCGCGCCGTCCGGCCTGTGCGATCTGTCCGTGGAAGGATTATTGCCGGGCGCGCGCCCTGGGCGTTGCCGATCGCTTGCCGGCGCGCGCCGGCAAGCCTGTCCGGCCCGCGCGCGAGGGGGATGTCTATGCCCTGCTGGATCAATCAGGGCAGGTTTTTCTCGTTCGCCGTCCGAGCAAGGGTCTCCTCGGCGGGATGCCGGTGCTGCCGGAAACGCCGCCCGTGGCGGCGACGTGGCGCCCGGCGGGGCGAATCCGCCATGCCTTCACGCATTTCTCCCTGACTCTCAATGTCCATGCGGCGCGAAGCGCCGCTCTGCCGGAGGGGCTGCATCTTCCCGCCGCCACGGCGCAGCTTCCGTCCGTGATGCGCAAGGCCCTCGACGCGGCCCTGGCCGCGCTTGACGGCGAGATCATCGGCGGGGAATGCTTCGGCCATGCTTGATAATAACGATCCCCATGCCGGTATCCTTGCCATCGACACCCATGTGGATATCCCCTGGCCGGCCGGCGCCAGCCCGTTTCTGGATGGCCCGCGCTGCGTCGATCTGCCGAAACTGAAAAAAGGCGGTATCGCCGCCGTGTGCTTCGCCGCCTATGTTCCGCAGGCCGCGCGCGATGAAGCCGGCCACCAGGCCGCCTGCCTCCGCGCGCGCCGGATGCTGGAGGCCATTGCCGCCATGGCCCCGGCGGATGGCTCCGGCGGCATTCTTGCCCCGACGGCGGACAGGATCGAGGCCGCCTACGCCGCCGGTCGTCCCGCCATCATCCCCGCCGTTGAGAACGGCTATGCCATCGGGCGGGATATCGGGCTGCTGGATGAATTCGCGGAGCGCGGGGCACGCTACATCACGCTCACCCATAACGGCCATAACGACATCGCCGATGCGGCCATTCCCCGCAAGGACCTGGGCGATTCCGAAACCGAGCATGGCGGCCTTTCCGAATTCGGTAAAGCCGTTATCGGGCGCATGAACGCGCTTGGCATCCTGGTGGATATTTCGCATTGCTCCAAACAGTCGATGATGCAGGCGATAGGCCTCTCCCGCGTGCCCGTTGTTGCCACCCATTCCTGCATCCGGGCGATTTGCGACCATCCGCGCAATCTGGACGATGAACAGCTCGAAGCCCTGCGGGATACCGGCGGCCTGGTGCAGATAACCCTTGTCGCCAATTTCCTGCGCCCGCGCGCCCGCGCGCAGGATGTCTCCACGGCCGATGTCGCGGATCATATCGATTACGCCGTGCGCAGGCTGGGCATCGACCATGTCGGCATCGGCACGGATTTCGATGGCGGCGGCGGGGTTTCCGAT
>JAJYAF010000469.1 GCA_021779655.1 Pseudomonadota bacterium | reverse complement strand
CGCGCTTGTTCTCGATCCAGCGGTTGACTTCAACGTCGATGGCGATCTGTCGATGTTGCATCCTGACCTCCGATGGCTTGGGTTCACTCTGACTATATCTTATTACTAATCACTATTAAAACTAATGTCAATAGTGAATAGGATGGGCTTCTGCCCATCGGCTCAAGCCCGCAACCGCTCGGCGGTGTCGGCCAATCAAGGAGACGTGCCGGTCCAATCGGCGGGATACGCTGCGCTTTCCCGCCCTACGGCCACCTTACGCCCCCCTGCGGGATGGGGCGGGTGACGTTGCGCGCCGTGACGCCGGCGGTGGTCAGCAAGCGTAGCCCGGTTCAGCACGGCGCCGTAGGGCGGAAAAGCGAAGCGTATTCCGCCACAGGTTGAGAGATCCAGGCGGCGACGGCGGAGGTTTATCGCGAACGGAGAAGCGGCGGCGGTCAGGGCAGGGTCTTGCTGAAATACACGCGGGCGAAGCCGTCCTCGGTGCCGCGGCCGATCTCGGCGTAGCCGAGCCTGGGATAGATCGAGAGGTTCTCCGTCATCTTCTCGTTCGTATAGAGGCGCACTTCGCCGAAACCGCGCCGGCGGGCACAGTCCTCGCAGAAACGAATCAGCGCCTTCCCCGTGCCACGCCCCGCCGCGGCCGGCAGAACGGCCACGTTTTCGAGGACGACATGGCCTTCTTCCGCGTGGAAGACGATGAAGCCCAGCACTCTGTCATCGTCACCGACGGCGACATGGACATCCCCCGCGGCGATCTGCGCCGCGTAATCGGCGCTCATGGGCGCGGGCTTCCGCCCGATCAGCGGCACGTAGCGGGCGTAGGCCTGTTCCGCGCAGGCCCTGATTTCCGCTTCGTCGCCGGCGACGGCCTGCCGGATCATGCCGCTCCCTCCCGCTGCCGGGGTGAACATGCTGCCGCGGCGCTCCCGCGTTCCGCTCAGAACGCCGGCAGGGCGGGGTCGTCGCGGCGGGCGATGGCCACGCCTTCCACCTCCACCAGCCATTCCGGCCGGCACACCGGGGCGAGCACCAGCAGGCAGGGCAGGCCGGGGAGCAGCGCGGCCAGCGCGTCCCGCACCCGTTCCGCGTCGGCGGCGTCGCGCACGTAGGCGGTGAGGTGCATCAGGTCGGCAAGCCCGGCGCCGCCGGCGGACAACAGCGCGTCCACGTTGGCGAGCGCGCGTTCGAGCTGCCGGTCCACGTCGCCGGGGTGGACCACGTTGCCCGCCGGATCGATGCTCGCCGTGCCGGAAAGCAGGAAGTGGGCGCGGTCGGCGTAGGCAAGCCGCGTGCAGCGCTCGAAGGCGACGCCGTAATCGTAGGTGGCGCCGATCCTCTCCGGCGCGTCGAGGTAGCTCACCTGTGCCGGTTCGAGGCCGGGCACCGAATAGGCGTCGCCTGGCACTACATCGCGCCCGGCAAGCCGCGGCAGAACGGCTTCGTCGAGAGCTTCAACGGGGCCGGCTGCGCGACGAGTGCCGGAACGAAGAGGTCTTCGCCAACCTGGCGGAAATGCGGGCGGTCATCGAGCGCTGGCGGCTCGACTACAATCCTGTGCGGCCGCACTCGGCGCACGGCAGACTGACGCCGGAAGCGGTGCGGCTGAACCACGCGGCCGGTCGGCTGCGCAACCTCGAAGGCGCCGCCGCCCGGCCGCTACCGCCGGCGCTGGAGATCACCTACCAACCGCCCCCTGGACTCTCACAATGAGCGCGGGACCGGCGGACGGCAGGGCATAGCTCACCCCGTGCCGCTTAGCTATCTCCGCCACCGGCTCCGGATCCACTTCCCGGATGATCCTCTCCACCCGTTCGTCCGTGGACCTCGATCGCCGCATCGCTCCCTCCCGGAAGCCATCCCCTCAACTCTCCAGCGGTCCGAAAATCCGGAGGGAGGTCACTACGCGATTGCGATTTTGGGGGGAGCACGATAATTTCCGCCGCACGCCTCAGACGGTAACTATTGTACTCCAGGGAGCCTTGGTGGATACACATGACGTCTCTTTTTCATATCGAACCTCTTATCGCCGCTGTTCACACGGTTACCGCCGGGATCGGGAGACGCTAGATGGATTCCTTTTCGCAGCAAGGCCTTTACGATCCGCGTAACGAGCATGATGCCTGCGGCGTCGGCTTCATCGCCAATATCAAGGGCGTGCGCTCGCACGACATCGTCTGCCGCGGCCTGCAGATCCTGGTCAATCTCGACCATCGCGGCGCGGTCGGGGCCGACCCGCTGGTTGGCGACGGCGCGGGCTGCCTGATCCAGATACCGGACGCGCTGCTGCGCCAATGGGCGGAAGGGCGCGGGCTGTCGCTGCCGCCGCCGGGCCGCTACGCGGTCGCGATGTGCTTCCTGCCGCGCGACAAAGCCGCCCGCAGCTTCGGCAAGGAGCTGCTGGAGCACTATGTTGCCGCCGAGGGCCAGCACCTGCTCGCCTGGCGCGATGTCCCGGTCGACACCACCGGCCTCGGCGCGCGGGTGATGGAGACAATGCCGGTGATGCGCCAGGCGATCATCGTCGCCGACGACGCCATCGCCGACCAGGACGCCTTCGAGCGCAAGCTGCTGACCATCCGCAAGCAGGTTCTCAACAACAACAAGATCCTCGCCGCGCAGAAGGCGCGGTCGGAGTTGGGCAATTTCTATATTCCGTCGTTCTCCAGCCGCACGCTGGTCTACAAGGGGCTGCTTCTGGCGCCGCAGGTCGGCACCTTCTACCGCGACCTGCAGGATCCGCTGACCACCTCGGCGCTGGCACTGGTCCACCAGCGGTTCTCCACCAACACCTTCCCGGCGTGGGATCTGGCGCACCCGTTCCGCATGATCGCGCACAACGGCGAGATCAACACCCTGCGCGGCAACGTCAACTGGATCCGCGCGCGCCAGGGCGCGATCTCCAG
>JAJYAF010000468.1 GCA_021779655.1 Pseudomonadota bacterium | reverse complement strand
AAGGCGCTGTTCCTGAAGCCGATGGGCGAACTGGGGCGGATCGTGCCGCTTTACGCGCCGGTGGAAAAGGAGGCCGACGTGGCCCGGGCGGTCGCGGAGGCTTCCGTCGTTGTCAATCTGGTCGGTATTCTGACGGAACGGCGCAGGGGGGAATTTCTGGCCGTGCACGTGGAAGGTGCCGGGCGCATCGCGCGGCTCGCGGCGGCGGCCGGCGTGGAACATTTCGTCCATGTATCGGCAATCGGCGCCGATCCGGCCAGCACGAGCGCCTATGCACGCAGCAAGGCGGCGGGCGAGCAGGCTGTGCGCGCGGCGTTCGCCTCTGCCGCGATCCTGCGGCCCTCGATTGTTTTCGGACCGGAGGACAGGTTTTTCAACCGTTTCGCGGCCCTTGCCATGGTCTCGCCCGTGATCCCGATTGTCCATGGGCGAACCCGGTTTCAACCGGTTTACGTGGGGGATGTCGCGCGGGCGGTCGCTCTGGCGGCCTCCGGCGCCGGGCAGGGGCAGGTGCTGGAACTTGGCGGGCCGGAGGTGAAAACCTTCCGGGAACTGATCGCCTATCTTTTGTCGGTGACCGGCAGGCATCGCTGGATTTGCGATCTTCCGCTTGGAATTGCGCGGTTTAACGCAATGTTTTTACAGCATCTTCCAGGAAAGCTTCTAACGCCGGACCAGATTCGTCTGCTTGAGCGCGATAATGTTGTTGCGCCGGATGCACTTGATCTTGCATTCTTGGGATTGGTGCCCACGCCGCTCGATATCGTGGTTCCACACTATCTTGAGCGCTTCCGGGCCGGCGGCCGGCGGCGCGCATACCCTGTTCATTGATACCGAGTACGGACCTAATTTCAGCTTTGCAAGGCAGGATTGAGAAAACGAACACTAAATTTCTCGAAATTAATGGCATGGATGTTGTCTTATAACGATAAAAATTGTGGTAATCCGCCGAAAACTGCGTTAATGCGTCCCTAACCGGCATGGGCAGCGCCGCCGTCCCATGCCATCGAGGAGCCGATTATGGTTGAACGCATGCTGCAATTCGTCCACATGCCGCAACAAATCCCGGAAAAACGCGGGGTTGCCGAGCGCCGGGCGGATTTCGCCGAAATTTATGAGCGTTTTACCGCGGTCGCCGCCGGCGAGCAGGCCAGCCGGTGCAGCCAGTGCGGCATCCCGTTCTGTTCGATTCACTGTCCCGTGGGCAATAACATCCCGGACTGGCTGAAGCTCACCGCGGAGGGCCGGCTGCAGGAAGCCTATGAGCTTTCCTCCGCGACCAATACCTTCCCCGAGATCTGCGGCCGCATCTGCCCGCAGGACCGGCTTTGCGAAGGCAACTGCGTGATCGAGAAAGGGTTCGAGAGCGTCACCATCGGCGCGGTGGAGCGCTACATCACCGATACCGCGTTCGAGCACGGCTGGGTCAAGCCGATTACCGCCCCGCGGGAACTCCCCTATTCCGTCGGCATCGTGGGCGCCGGCCCGGCCGGCCTCGCCGCTGCCGAGGCGCTGCGCTCGCGCGGCTACAGCGTGACCGTATATGATCGCCATGACCGGGTGGGCGGCCTGATGATTTACGGTATCCCCGGCTTCAAGCTGGAAAAGGATATCGTGCTGCGGCGCGCCCGCTGGCTGGCCGATGGCGGGGTGGCGTTTGTTTTGAATGCCGATATCGGCGGCATGGAAAGCTTTGCCGATCTCCGGCGGAAGCATCATGCCTTATTGATCGCAACGGGGGTTTACAAGCCGCGCGAGCTGTCCGGCCCTGGCTCCGGCCTGCCGGGGATTCTGCCCGCGCTCGACTATCTCATCGCCTCCAACCGAAAGGGGCTTGGCGATATCCTGCCGGAGCGTGATTCCGAGCTATTCGATGCCGCGGGCAAGCGGGTCGTGGTGGTCGGCGGGGGCGATACGGCCATGGATTGCGTGCGGACCGCCATTCGCCAGGGGGCGAAATCGGTTACCTGCCTGTACCGGCGGGACCGCGCCAATATACCGGGCTCCCTGCGCGAGGTGAGCAATGCCGAGGATGAAGGCGTGGTTTTTGAATGGCTCGCCGCGCCCGAGGCATTCCTGGGGGATGGCACCGTGACCGGCGTGCGCGCGGTTCGCATGCATCTGGGCCTGCCGGACGCTTCCGGGCGGGCTTCGGTGGACCCTATCGCTGGCAGTTCCTTCATCCTGCCGGCCGATCTGGTCATCAAGGCGCTCGGCTTCGACCCGGAAGATATCCCGGCCATGTTCGGGCAGCCGGAGCTGACGGTCACCCGCTGGGGAACGCTCAAGGTTCATCCGAAGACCTTCATGACGACGCTGCCCGGCGTGTTCGCGGCCGGGGACATCATGCGCGGCGCGAGCCTCGTCGTATGGGCGATCCGCGACGGCCGCGAGGCGGCGGCGGCGATCGACCGCTACGTGCAGGCCAGCGCCGGCCTGGCGCAAGCGGCGGAATGACTGATAGAATTTTCAATTCCCCTCCCGCCCGAGGGGATAGTTTCGCACGGAAGTGAATACTCATGGAAACCGGAACCGAATTCGTCTCCGCCTGGTTGCGTAACGAAAACCGCCTGGCCCATACCTACGACCGTTCGCAGGAGCATGACGCCTGCGGCGTCGGCCTGGTGGCCGCGCTGGATGGCAGGAAGCGCCGCGACGTGGTGCAGGCCGGGATCGACGCGCTGAAGGCGGTGTGGCACCGGGGCGCGGTGGACGCCGATGGCAAGACCGGGGATGGCGCCGGAATTCACATCGAAATTCCGCAGGATTTCTTCGCCGCCGCCGTCAGGCGCGGCGGCGACCGGCTGCGCGAGGGGCCGATCGCCGTGGGGCAGGTGTTTCTGCCCAAAACCGATCTTTCCGCGCAGGAGCGCTGCCGGCAGATCGTTGAGACCGAAATCTTGAAT
>JAJYAF010000467.1 GCA_021779655.1 Pseudomonadota bacterium | reverse complement strand
GCGCCCCGATCATTCCACGATTTATTGAAGCCCGGATGCGAAGAGAGAAAGGATAAAGAAATGGAGAAGAATCCAGTCGAATTCAAAGTGGAGGACGGTATCGCCACGGTGTTCATCAACCGGCCCGAGCGCAAGAACGCCCTTTCCATCGCCGTATCCGACGGTTTGTCCGAGGCCTGGCAAAGGGTCGATCAGGACGACTCGATACGCGTCGCGGTTCTGACCTCCGCGGATTGCGGGATTTTTTCCGCCGGGATGGACCTGAAGGAGGCCGCCGAGGTCAAGCGGAAGGAAGGCGTGGATATCCTCACCAAGCTGCGCGATCCGTTTCATAAATCCATGCGCGAATGCCGCAAGCCGATCATCGCCGCGATGACGGGGTCGCTGATGGCCGGCGGCATGATGCTGGCGTTGAACAGCGATTTGCGGGTCGGGCTCAAGGGCACGGAGGTGGGCATCACCGAGGTCAAGAGAGGCCGCGGCTCGCCCTGGGCCGCCCCGGGATTGACCATGCTGCCCCAGCCCATCCTGATGGAAATTGTGCTGACGGGAGATTTGTTTCCCATCGAGCGGCTGCATGGCTACGGGTTTACGAATTATCTGGAAGACACGCCCGACGCGGTGCGCGCGCGCGCCTATGAAATCGCCCGCCGCATCGTGAGCGCGGCGCCTCTTTCGGTGATCGCCGCCAAGGGCACGGTGCGCGCGACGATGGATCTTGGCTGCGAGAAGGGCATGGAAGAAGGCATGCGGCTGCATGAGGTGGTTTATGCCAGCCAGGATGCGATAGAGGGGCCGCTTGCCTTTGCCGAGAAGCGTGCGCCGGTGTGGCAGGGACGCTGAGAATGGCCGTGGACGATTTGATGCGGCTGGACAGGGATGGCTCTGTCGGCATTTTGCGTTTTCTCCGTCCGGAGAAGCGCAACCCCTATAGCATCGCCTTCGCCAAAATGCTGGTGGAACATTTGGCGGAGGCCGAGCGGGACGACTCCATCCGCGCCCTGGTCATCACCGGAGGCGACCATTTCAGCAGCGGCGGCGATTTGATCGGATTTCAAACCGTGATCGCCGATGGCGCGCGGGCGACCTCGGAAATGGTCGAAAAGGTTCATAACGGCGGGCAAGCCGTCTATCAATTCAAAAAGCCGCTCATCGCGGCGGTCAACGGCGTTGCCTTCGGGGCCGGGTTCAGCCTCGCCCTGTCGGCTGATATCATCGTTGCCGCCGAGACCGCCCGGTTCTGCCAGGTCTTCGCCAAAGTGGGCGGGTGCCCGGATACCGGCTCCAGCTGGCTATTGCAGCAGCGTTGCGGGGCGGGCATTGCCAGGATGCTGGTGTTCACCGGCCGCGAGATCGACGGGCGCACCGCCAAGGCGTTGCGCGTGGTCGAGGAATGCGTGCCGGCTGCCGAATTCGAGACCTGCGCGCTTGCCATCGCCCGGGAAATCGCGGCGCATCCCGCTTTTGGCATGCAAAGCTCCAAGCGCGTGATGCTGTCCGTTACCGACAAATCGTATCTGGAAGCCCTGGATATCGAGCGCGACGTGCAAAGCATTCTGCTATGCGCGCATGATTTTCCGGAGGCGATGAAGGCGTTTTTGGAAAAGCGTACTCCTCAATTCAAGGACCGGTGATTTGCGCGCCGTTCGGGCATCGCAACTTTATCAGCCAAACCGATTCCGGTCAGGCTGGAACCGCTCTAACCACCCAACCCGCCGGCTCGTGCAATGAAACCTGCGACATCCGCAACGCCGATCCCCGCCTTCACCTGCGCGAACACAAACGGACGTTCGCCGCGCATGCGCCGCGCGTCGCGATCCATCACCTCCAGGCTGGCGCCGACCAGCGGCGCCAGGTCCGTCTTGTTGATCACCAGCAGATCGGATTTCGTAATTCCCGGCCCGCCTTTGCGGGGGATCTTGTCACCGGCCGAGACGTCGATGACATAGACGGTCAGATCCGCGAGTTCCGGCGAAAAGGTGGCGGCCAGATTGTCGCCGCCACTTTCAATCAGCAGCAATTCCAGCGCCGGGAAGCGGCGGCACATCTCCGCCACGCCGGCGAGGTTGATGCTGGCATCCTCGCGGATGGCGGTATGCGGGCAGCCGCCGGTCTCGATGCCAAGAATGCGCTCGGCCGGCAGCGAACCGGCGCGCGTGAGAAACTCGGCATCCTCCTTGGTGTAGATGTCGTTGGTGATGGCGGCAATGTCATATTGGTCTCGAAACTGTCTGCACAGCCCATCCATCAGCGCGGTCTTGCCGCTGCCGACCGGGCCGCCGATACCAACACGTAACGGACCGTTGAATCTCATGTGCGGAACAACCTCGTATATTGCGTTTCATGGTTCATGCCGGCGATATCCGCCGCCCAGGCGGCGCCCCCCAGTTCCAGCGCGCGGGTTTCGGCCATCGCACCGAGAATATCGCCAAGGAGCGCCGCCTGACCCCGCAGGCCGGCACTCTGGCCAAGCGGGATGAGCCGCAAGGCGGCGGATATCTGCCCGGCGACGGCAAGGTGCAGATAGGCCAGGACAGCGTGATCCTCGGCGATCCCGTTCCTGGCGCAAAGCCTCCCCGCCGCAACCGGATACGGCGTCGGCGCGAGGCCGCTCCAGGGCTCTGCGGCAGCGGCGAAGGCCGCGCCCAGCGCGGTGGTTTCCAAACGCCGCTCAGCGCCGTTGCAGAGCGCCAGCGCCAGCTCGGCGATATCCTCCCCGCGCCAGGCGCGGCGCAGCAAAACCGCCTCGGCCCGCAAGGCGCCCAAACCCAGGCTGTCCCGAAGCCAGGCGGTAAGGGTTGCCTCATCGCCCACCATGCCTTGCTCCACCGCCCATTCCAGCCCGGAGGAATAGGCGAACCCGCCGGTGGGAAAAGCGGGCGAAAACCAGGTGAGCAGGTTGAGCAG
>JAJYAF010000466.1 GCA_021779655.1 Pseudomonadota bacterium | reverse complement strand
GCTACGCGGCGGACCTGCACCGGGAGGCGCTGATCGCCACCGGCGTGGTGCTCTTCGTATTCATCCTGATGATCAACCTGCTGCTTTCGGTGATCAAACGGAGGGCGACCAAATGACAAAATCCAAACGAAACGCGCTGATCCTGCGCGGGCTGGTATTCCTGGGCGCGGGCTTCACCGGGATCGTATTCTTGGGCCTTGTGGCCTACATCCTGATCCGCGGCATCCCCAACCTGAACTGGGGCCTGTTCGCATGGGAATACAACACAAACAACGCCTCGATGATGCCCGCGTCGAACGCCCTGATCGCCTTCAACGCCAGCCGGGAGCGCCGCGGAACCGCCTTCGGCCTGAACAAGCCAAGGGTTGCTCAGAAATGCGTCCAGCCCGGCTTGGCGAAATGCAGGGTGTTGCCGGCGTCGTCATGGATTTCAACGCCCTCGCCGGCGATGAACGCGCCGATTTTCGTGATCTTGAGGCCGCCGCAGGCCCGGGTGAGCGCCGCCGCCTTCGCCGGCGGCACGGCGAGCAGCAATTCGTAGTCATCGCCGCCGGTCAGCCGCGTTTCCAGCATCGCCGGGCCGCAGGCCGCGGCCTGTTCCGAGGCCGGCACCGCGCCGGCGCGCAGGATCGCCCGCACCCCGCTTGCTTGCGCCAGATGTCCGAGGTCCTGGACCAGACCGTCTGAAACGTCGATGGCCGCATGGGCGATCCGCCCGAGCGCGAGGCCGAGCCTCGGGGTCGGCAGCAGCGAGCGCCTCGTCAGGAAACCGGTCGGATCGGCAAGCTGGCCGTGCCGTGCCGCCAGCCCCAACGCGGCATCGCCGATCGTGCCGGTGACCCAGATCTCATCGCCGGGCCTGGCGCCGTCGCGTCGCAGCGCCGTGCCGGGCGCGAGATGGCCGATGAGCGTGGCGGTGAGCGCGATGTGCGCGAGGCTCGAAGCGCTGTCTCCGCCGTAAAGCGTGAAGCCGAATTCCCGCTGATCAGCCGCCAGGCCCTCAGTGAAGCCGCGCAGCCAGGATTCGTCGCGCGCGCGGGGAAGCGCCGTGGTCAGCAGATAGCCGAGCGGCTGCGCGCCCATGGCCGCGAGGTCGGAAAGATTCCGCCGCAGGAGTTTACGCGCGATCAGCGCCGGGGCGTCCTGGCTCAGGAAATGCACCCCTTCGATCATCTGGTCCACCGTCAGGACCAGTTCGCGCCCGGGCGGCGGCGCCAGCAACGCGGCGTCGTCGGTCAGGCCAAGGCCCTCAGGTCCGGCAAGCGGCGCGAAATACCGGGCGATGCGGGCGAATTCATCCATCGCGCGTCACCGCTTCACCCGAAATATCTTCAGCCCGGCGGCGGTGCGGGGAATTCGGCCGGGCGCAGCAGATGCGCGAGCCGGTCCAGCACCCCGTTGGCCAGCCGAGGCTCGTCGCCGGAGAAGAAGCCATGCGCGACATCGAGATATTCGTTGATCACCACGCGCGCCGGCGGCCCGTCCGCCATTTCAAGCTCGCAGGCGGCGGCGCGCATCAGGGCGCGCAGCACCGGATCGATCCGCGATAGCGGCCAGCTTTCCGGCAACGCGCCGGAGACCAGGGAATCCAGCCTGTCCTGTTGCTGGGCCGCCACGCGCACGATACGGGCGAAAAGCGCCACCTCCACCTGGCCATGCCGGCCCTCCTCCAACCCGCCCAGGCCGGGAATATCGCCGAAGCGGTAGCGCACGAACTGGTCGATCACCGTCTCCGCGCTCTGCCCGCTCTGTTCGCTCTGGAACAGCGCCTGCACGGCGGCCACGCGCGAGAGCGTGCGGGCGCGCCCGCGAGGCCGGGTGTGGGATGCCCCGCTCATTCTGCTTCCAGCGCGCGGGCAAGGAGGATTTGTTTCAGGCAGGCGACCGCCGCCTCGGCCCCCTTGTTCGGACCGGTCTCGCGCGAGCGGGCCTGCGCCTGCGCCAGCGTGTCCACGGTGAGCAGGGCGGTGCCAAGACAGATGCCGAATTGCAGGGCGACCTGCATCAGCCCGTTCATGGCGCTATCGCAAATGAATTCGTAATGATCGGTTTCCCCGCGCACGACGCAGCCGAGCGCGACATAGCCATCGAAGCGGCGGCTGCCGCGCAGCGCGATGCGCAAAGCCTGCGGCAGTTCGAAGGCGCCGGCGACATCGATCCGCTCGACCACCGCCTCGGCCTGGGCAAAAATCGATTCCGCCGCCCTGGTCATTCCGTCCACCACATCCCGGTAATACGGGGCGCGGATGAGCAGGATGCGGGGCGGCTGGCCGGGCAGCGCCGGCGCGGCCGGAACTTCAGCGTCGGCCGTGCTCACCAGGCCACCCCCGATTCCGCCGGGGGTTCGATCCGCCGCTGCTCGACGACGTTGAGCCCGTAGCCTTCGAGCCCGACGATGGTGCGTTCATGGTTGGAAAGCAGGATCATGTCCCTGACGCCGAGATCGAGCAGGATTTGCGCGCCGATGCCGTAATCGCGCAGGGCCGGCTCAGGCCGCGCCTGTTGCAGCATCTGCCGCAGCCGCTCGGAAACCGCATTCGGACGGTGCTCGCGAATCAGCACCACCACGCCGCGCTTTTCCTCGGCGATCAGCCGGATGGCGCCATGCAGGCTGGCGAGGTGGCTGTCGCCGATGAAGTCCGCGATGGTGTCCACGGCGTGCATGCGCACCAATACGGGTTCCGGCCCGGCAATGTCGCCCATGACGAAGGCGATATGTTCAACCTGATCCACCAGGCTGCGATAGGCGATGATACGGACATGGTTGCCGCGCGGGGTGACGTGCATCCCCTGCTCCACGCGCCTGACGAGCTTTTCCGTGCGGCGGCGATAGGCAATGAGATCGGCGATGGTGCCGAGTTTGAGGTTGTGGCGCTGCGCGAAGCCGACGAGATCGGGCAGCCGCGCCATGCT
>JAJYAF010000465.1 GCA_021779655.1 Pseudomonadota bacterium | reverse complement strand
CGCCCCGGCGTAAGCGGCGGCGAGGCCTGCGCTATGGCGCGCGCCGGCGAAATGCGCGTTGGGATAATCGCGCTCGAGCGCTTTGCGCTGAGGACCGTCACCGACGATGAGTTTGGTGCCGGGAAGCTCGAGGTCCAGAAAGGCGCGGAGGTTTTTTTCCACCGCGACGCGGCCGACGCAGGCGAAGACGGGGCGCGGGAGATTCCAGTTTTCTTTTGGTTCGGGCTGGAATGCTTCGAGGTCAACGCCGCGCGACCAGAGGCGGACATCGCGAAAGCCGCGGGCGGTGAGTTCGTTGCGCAACGATTGCGTGGCGACCATGACGCCGGAGCTTGCGCCATGGAACCAGCGCAGCCAGGCATAGGTGAGGCGCAGCGGCATTTTGATGCGTGCATGCAGGTATTCGGCAAAGCGTGTATGAAAGGCGGTGGTGAAGGCGATTTTGCGGCGCCGTGCGTAGGCGCGGCCGGCGATGCCGAGCGGGCCTTCGGTGGCGATGTGCAGCGCGTCGGGGGCGAAATCGTCGATCAGTTTTTCCAGCCGGCGGCGTGGAAAAACAGCGAGGCGGATTTCCGGGTAGGAAGGCATCGGCACGGAGACGAACTGATCCGGCCCGATGATTTCGACGATATTGCCCATGGCGCGCATTTCCTGCGCGATCATGCGCAGGGTGCGGACCACGCCGTTAACCTGCGGCTCCCATGCGTCGGATACGATGAGAATGCGGCGCAGACCGGGAAACGCGAGCAGCGGCTTAGGCTCCGGCAGACAGGGCGCGCGTGGATTCAGGCGTGCGCGGCAGGGAGGCGATTTCCGCCGCGAAGTTTTCCAGGACAGCGGATTTTGAGGCGCTGGCCTTGGTGCTGGCGCTGCTGAGCAGCGAGAGCTTGTTGCGGGCCACCCAGTCCACGAGTTCGAGCCTGCCGTCAGTGTGTTCCACCAGGGCGGTGCAGCTTTCCACCCAGTCGCCATCGTTGAGGTACATGATGCCGTTGACCATGCGCATTTCCGCGTGGTGGATGTGGCCGCAGACCACGCCGTCGAACCCGCGGCTGCGGGCATCGTCAGCGAGTGCGCCCTCGAAACGATCAATCGCTTTGACGGCTTCCTTTACCTGCAGCTTGAGCCAGGCGGAGAGCGACCAGTAGGGATAGCCGAGTTTCACGCGGATGTTGTTGAAATAACGGTTGACGCCGAGCGCCACCGTGTAGGCCCAGTCACCCAGCAAAGCGAGGATTTTGGCGTGGCGGACCACGGAGTCGAAGGCGTCGCCATGGGTGATGAGGAGGCGTTTGCCGTCAGCGGTGGTGTGCTCGGCCTCCATCTGCATTTTCACGCCGCAGACCTCCACGCCGAGGGGAATGTATTTGCGCATCATCTCGTCATGATTGCCGGGGATGTAGACGACATTCGTGCCGCCGCGGGCCGCGCGCAGGATGAGGCGCAGAACTTCGTCGTGATGGTGGTCCCAGAACCAGGAGCGGCGCAGGCGCCAGCCGTCGATAATGTCACCGACGAGGAAAAGATTGTCGCATGTTACCGATTTGAGGAAATCGGCGAGGAATTCGGCGCGGCAGCCGCGCGTGCCGAGATGCGTGTCGGAAATGAAAACACTGCGATACGAAGTCGTATTCACATGGCGGGCGGGCGCTGTTGCGTTCATGACTCAGGCAATAGGCCGGGAGCGCGTGCCGGAAACAGTGAAGTTTCCATGACTCAGGCTGGAAGTTTTTGAAAACAAGGTATCATGATTATGTCATGGCACGGTCATTCCAGTGACACATGAGAACGGCAGAAGGAGAGTTTATTCTGGTCTGCCGGGGATTTTGTGATGTTGGTTATTTTTAATCCGGTAGCAGGCCGCAGGCGGGCGGCGGCATTGTGGCATGTGCTGGATCTGCTGGTTGAAAACGGGGTTATGGTGGAGGTGGCCGAGACCCGGCATGCCGGGCATGCAACCGAGCTGGCCCGCGCGGCGGCGCGCGAGGGGCGGGCCATGGTTGTGGCGGCGGGAGGCGATGGCACCATCGCGGAGGTGGCGAACGGGCTGCTGGGCAGCAATACGGCGCTGGGGGTGATCCCGCTGGGCACGGCGAATGTGCTGGCCAAGGAGTATGGCCTGTCCACCAGCCCGCGCGCGATTGCCAACGCGCTGGCCTACCGGCGCACCCGGCTGCTCTGGCCGGGGGTGGCCAGGATTTTGGGACACGAGCATGTGTTTGTGCAGATGCTCGGGCTGGGGTTTGATGGCGCGGTCGTGCGCGGGCTGCCGCCGCTGCTCAAACGCGCCATCGGCCGGGGGGCGTATGTTTGGCAGTCGCTCTGGGAGTCGGTGGCGTACGGCTTCCCGAAGCTGCGGCTGAGCGTGGATGGCCGGGACTATGAGGCGGCCAGCGTGGTGGTGACCAAGGGGCGGCTCTATGGCGGGCCGTATATGCTGGCGCCCAATGCCGCCTCCACGGCGCCGGGTTTTCAGGTGGCGCTGTTCGAGACGCCGGGAACACTGGCGGCCCTGCTCTCAGGCGCGGCGCTGCCGCTGGGGTTGTTGCCGCGCTGCCCGGGGGTGCGGGTGATCGCGGGCAGCCATATCGATTTTTTGCCGGAGAACGGCGCGATCATGGCGCAGTCCGACGGGGATGCCCTGGAGGGCGCGCCGGCCTGCATTGTGGATGCGCGCTGCCCGATTGCGTTGATCGTGGGGTAGGGTTGCGGCGCAGGGGTTGAGGCCGCTCCGGCGAAGGGATAAGGGGGGGACGCAAATTCACGGAGACAAAGATATGAAAACCCCCGTTCGCGTTGCCGTTACCGGTGCTGCCGGTCAGATTGGTTATGCTATCCTGTTCCGCATCGCCAATGGCGATCTGCTCGGCAAGGACCAGCCGGTTATCCTGCATCTGCTCGACCTGCCGGCGGCGCA